>JBMZCU010000023.1:0-20198 GCA_049613705.1 Pseudomonadales bacterium
GCGACAACAACACGGTCAAAGAGCTTAGATGCGCGCTCGACCAAATCGCTGTGTCCATTGGTGATAGGATCAAAAGTTCCAGGGTAAATGGCTGTATTCATAGGGCTGTCGACTGTCCTATTTGCCTTATCACGCAGGGCGAAATAAGCAAATTATATGGGCAAAATTGTAGGTGCAGAAACGCTTATAAAAAAGGTTTTTTATATACCGAATAACAATAAGCAAATATAAATAACTGCGCCGCAACGAATTATAAACGGTTTCGCGCAATTGTATCTAAAGTTGTCCCCATTTGTTGCCTTTTTCTACAAATAACTCCTAGTTAGAGCGACATGATGTAAGTCAATTAAAGTAGATAAAGACGGTAATGACCATGTGAAACTAGATTGAAATGAAATCGATTATCATTTATATTCTGTTTTTTAGCACTTGATAACAGGAGTCATCAATGAAATCTTTCCCGGCACTCGCACTGGCGAGCGCAGTTGGCTTGGCCAGCATGTCAATCGGTGCTCAGGCATCAACTCAAGCTTCAGCCGTCATCAAGCACTACGGCGATATCGCCCAGGCGACGTATGAAGACTCTTTGAAAGCTGCACAAAATCTTGAGATTAACATTGCCGCTTTCCTAGAAAAGCCTAGCGCTGGCACATTGCAAGCTGCGCGCAATGCTTGGGTTGCCGCTCGTGCACCTTATCAGCAGACAGAAGCTTACCGCTTCGGTAATGCGATCGTTGATGACTGGGAAGGTAAAGTAAACGCATGGCCACTAGATGAAGGTTTGATCGACTATGTTGATTCAAGCTATGGCGATGCCTCTGACGAAAACCCATTTTACGCAGCTAACGTCATTGCTAATGCGCAGTTGAAAGTAGGTGGTGTTACTGTTGATGCCTCTGAGATTACGCCGGAACTACTGAGCGAAAAGCTACAGGAAATCGACGAAGTAGAATCTAACGTTGCAACGGGTTACCACGCGATTGAATTCCTGCTGTGGGGTCAAGATCTCAATGGCACCGAAAAAGGAGCGGGTAACCGCCCGGCGACAGACTTCAGCCTGACAGACTGCACAGGCGGTAACTGCGATCGTCGTCGCGATTACCTACAGGCGGCTACAACACTGCTGATCACTGACCTTGAAGAGATGGCAGCTAACTGGCAGCCAGGTGGTGCAGCGCGTGAAGAGCTGGCTGCAAAAGGTGAAAAAGGCGGTTTGGCGACTATCCTGACAGGCATGGGTAGCCTCTCTTACGGAGAGCTTGCGGGCGAGCGTATCAAGCTTGGTCTGATCCTGCACGATCCAGAAGAAGAGCATGATTGCTTCTCTGACAACACGCACTGGTCACACTACTACGATGCGCTAAGCATCAAGAATGTATACACAGGTACTTACCAGCGCATTGATGGCACTGTGCTGAAAGGGCCGAGCCTGTCTATGCTGATCTCTGAAAAGGGCGGTGATGTCGATGCTAAGCTGACTGCGCAGCTGAACCACACACAGGCGACTATGCAGAAGATGGTTGATGAAGCAGAGAAGGGTAACTCTTTCGATGTACTGATCGGTAGTGGCAACACAAAAGGTAACGCTGTTGTTCAGGCGACGGTAGATGCGCTGACTGAGCAAACAAAAGGTATCGAAGCAGCTATTGACCTGCTAGGTCTTGGTAACGTCGAGCTTGAAGGGTCTGATAGCTTAGATAACCCATCTAGCATTGATGCAGGCTAAGTAAGTCTTCACTTACTTTATAAAACACCTGCTAATCGCTTGATTGCAGGTGTGCCACAAGGATGTGGCAACACTGCTCTAAGAGCAGTGAAGGCTCTGCAAACTGAGGCGACAGTTTTTCAGTATTGTAGAGTTGGTGAGCGGTGAGGGACTGCTGTTCACTGCTATGGGCGGTAACTGCGAGAGCGGTTCCGCCCATTTTTAAATGTGCCTCAATTACCCAGGGACGGCATCAAGTGGCTGTTGAGCTGCTTACCCCCAAGGCAACGACGTCATTTACAGTTAGGTTACCCCGTTGAAAACACGAATTCTTATCGGCGCCTGTGTGTTGTGGAGCACGTCGCTAAGTGCGCAAGTGCTACCGCTTACAGAAGATTTTAGCCGCGCGGAGCCGGGAGAACACCTCCCAGGTGGCGCTACCAGCCACAAGAGCAGAAATAGTACAACCTCCTTCCTTAAACCTGCGAAAAACTTGAGTTTTGAGAACCGGCTCGACTTTCGCATCGGTGAGAGCATCTTCGCTAAACTCTGGGTATTTTCGCCCTCATCAACCACCGCCAGTGATGGCTTGGGGCCGCTGTACAATGCGCGCTCTTGTATGGGGTGCCACATTAAAGGTGGGCGGGGGCATGTGCCGCGTGGCAATTGGCCAGAGGACAATGCAATTTCCATGCTGATGCGCCTGAGTATACCGCCGCAGACTGAGGCGCAGCGCGTGCTGCTAGCTTCGGGCAAGTTACCCTTTATTAGTGAGCCGACATACGGAGCGCAGTTACAAGATTTTGCGGTCCCAGGCATGCACAGTGAAGGGCGTATTCACATTTCTTACACAGAGCGCTCAGTAGACTTATCAGGTGGGCAGCGTGTGAGTCTGCGCCAGCCGAGTTATAAGATTGTCGATTTGGCAGATGGCCCACTACACCCTGAGGTAATGCAGTCAGTACGCTTGGCAAATCCAATGATAGGCCTGGGCTTACTAGAGGCAATACCTGAAGCTGACCTTCTAGCATTAGAAGACCCTGAAGATAGCGATGGTGATGGCATCTCTGGACGCGCGAATAGGGTGTGGGATGAGGCTAAGCAGCGCCAAGTACTTGGGCGCTTCGGGTGGAAAGCGGGCAACCCCAGTTTAAATCAGCAGAACAGTGCAGCCTTTGCCGGTGATATGGGGCTGTCGACACAGTTGTTTGATCAGGCGTACAACGGTGATTGTACAGCGCGCCAGCAGCGCTGTTTAGACATGGCCGATGGGCGCTCAGCGCACTTGGATAACCTAGAAGTTGCGACGCAGATGACTGCAGTACTAGACTTGTTTACCAAGAATATAGCAGTGCCGGCGCGCAAAGATGCGAATAGCCCGGACGTACTGGTAGGTAAGCGCCTGTTCTACAGCAGTGGCTGTGCGGGCTGTCATCAACCCGGTTTTGTTACCTCGTCCGAGGCTGGGCCCGAGCAAGCATCACAGCGTATTTGGCCTTACACTGATCTGCTGTTACACGATATGGGTGAGGGGCTTGCCGATAATCGGCCTGAATATCAAGCCAGTGGCCGTGAATGGCGTACGGCGCCACTTTGGGCGCTAGATGTGAGTAGAGCGGTCTCAGGTGAATTGAATTTGTTGCACGACGGCCGTGCACGCTCTATTTTGGAGGCCATTTTGTGGCACGGTGGCGAGGCGCAAGCCAGTCGCGAAACGGTGCGCCAGATGGTCCCGGCGGATAGAGAGAAATTGTTGCGTTTCCTGGAGTCATTATAAGATGAGAAAAACACATTTAGCGGCGCTGCTATTGAGCCTAGTACTACCGTCAAGCGGTGCTTTGGCGGCAGTGCCTAGCGATCAGACGTGGATAGATTTTTCGAAATCGGCGATCGAGCAGCATGTCATACCCGGCTACGATTTACTGAGTGAGCAGGCCAAAGCGCTGGCGCAGAGCAGTGAGGCTTATTGCGCGACACCTTCCGAGCAGACTCTCGCCCAAGCCAGAGAAGACTTCAAGCAGACGCTGCAAGCTTGGCAGGGGATTTCACACGTACAGTTTGGGCCGGTCACCTTGTTGATGCGCAATTTCAGCATGCAGTATTGGCCAGATAAGAAAAACCTCGGGGGACGCCAGCTGAAATCGACTATTCAGTCTGAGTCTCGCGCTTACGATGACGACTTTTTTGCGGCGGCTAGCGTTGCCATCAAGGGGTTGCCAGCGATTGAAAAGTTGCTTTTCCCAGCTTCAGCGTCAACGGATATGCGCACCCAGTCAAATTTTTGCCCGCTGCTGATGGCAGTGACATCACACGTTGCAAGCAATAGCCGAGCGATTGCGCAAGAGTGGCGTGCAGAGGCGGCGAGTTTTGTCGAGTTTGGCGAAGATCTAGCCTATGAATCGGCTAGCGAAGTCGCTACTGAGTTGCTTAAAGCGCTCGTTGAGCCTGTTGAGGCTATCAGCGATGCCAAGCTGGCTTCGCCGATGGGCAGCTCGCTTGCTAAGCTGCGCTGGCGCAAGAGCGAGGCCTGGCGTAGCGAGCAGTCCATTGAGAGTGTGCGCAGCAATATTGCCAGCCTTCATCACCTGTATTCAGGGCTGACAGATAACACGCTGCGCGAGTTGCTAAGTGCAGCAGGTGAGAAAAAGTTAGCCGGTGCGATCGACGCTAAGTTTGTCGAGTTAAAAGCGCTGCTAGAGGCGGTGCAAGAGCCTGTCAATATGCAGTACGATGCTGCGCAATATCAAGCACTGCTGGCGATTCAAGATAAGCTCAAGCGCCTGAGCGACGACCTTCTAGCGGCGATGAAGCCGCTGGGCATTCAATTGGGCTTTAATCGTAGAGATGGTGACTAGCGAGCACGATTATGCAGCGAAGAGCATTCAATAAATTACTGTGTAGCTGGTTGGGCTGTGCGAGTTTGGGGACCGGCCACTTGCTTCACGCCGCAACGCCGCTGTGGTTCGCCTCGGCGAGTGAGGATAGCGAAGGGCGCCACAGTGTCGTTGTGTTCGACGAGGTGGGAGGTGAGCGCTTTCGCCACCCGCTGATATCGCGGGCACATCAAGTGTTGAAGCATCCCACACGCGATTTATTGCTGGTGGTTGACCGCCGGCCCGGGCGCTACCTCGATGTGCTAGATAGCCGCACAGGCACTTTACTAAAGCGGCTCTCTCCACAAGAGGGGCAAGACTTTTGTGGCCATATACAATTTACCCTTGATGGGCGTTTTTTGCTGACCACCGAAAGTATTACTCACAGCAGTGAGGGCTTAGTGGTGACACGTGATCTGGACGATGATTTCGATGTCATTGGTCGCGTTTCGAGTGGTGGTCTCGGCCCGCATCAGCTAATTGTTGCCGATGCGGATACCTTGGTGGTTGCCAATGGGGGCATTCATGAACGCGGTCGTGAAAAGCTCAATTTGCAGACGATGCAGCCCAACCTCAGCTATCTAGATCTGCACAGCGGTGACATTGTCGAGCAGGTGGCACTTGCCGCGGACTACCATCAGGCGAGTATTCGCCATATCGATGTGGTGCAAGGGCAAGTGCTACTGGCAATGCAGCACCAGGGTGCACTCACGGAGCAGGTGCCACTCGTGGCGCGCCATCGTCGGGGGGAGGCCATTGAACCACTGCCAATCCCTGAGGCGGAGTACTTTCAGTTGCGCCAGTACTGTGGCAGTGCATGTTTGAGCGCCAGTGCGAGTACTGCAGCGGTGTCGGCGCCACGCGGCGACAAAATTCTCTTTTGGGATCTTGAGCGCGGTGATTTTTTGCGGGCAGTTAAGGTGGCCGATGGCTGCGGGATTGCACGCACTGAAACCGCCGACGAATATCTCATCAGCAGCGGTCGCGGGCGCACTTATCGCATCAATGCGCGCAGCGGTGTGCGACGCAAACTCTCCGACAAGCCCACGCTAAAGTGGGACAATCATCTGGCGCGCGTTTAAGCGGAGCGCTTAGTTGCTCAAGCAGCGGATAAACTGATCGGCGAAGCCCCGCAGTAACGTAGTGTAGCCGTTTTGCTCGCTGTTTATCTCAGACCCTAGTGGGTCGATTGTGACCACTTTTGTCTGGCTGGCCGCGGCGATACTCTCAACAGCACTGGGGTTAAACTGAGGTTCGCTAAACAGGCAGCTCGGTTTTTCACTGGCCACGAGTCGTCGCAGCTTAGCCAAGTGTTTAGCACCTGGTTGCTGTGCAGGGTTGAGTGTCAGTGCGGCGAGCTGATGCAAGCCGTAGTGCTCGACAAAAGCGCTGTAGCCGTCGTGAAATACGATGAATGAAGCTTGTTTCAACGGTGCAAATTGCTGCGTAATGCGAGCGTCTAAAGCTGTCAGCTGCTGTTTAAACTGGACGAGGTTAGCAGCAAAAGTTGCACTGTGCTGTGGGTAGCGCGCACTGAGCGTCTGCGCCATGCGCTCGGCAATTGCCAACGCCCCCTCTGGCGCCAGCCAGATGTGCGGGTCACCGTTACTGTGATCGTGTCCTGCGTGCTTGGTGTGACTTGCATGCTCGTCGTGGGCTTCTTCGCCTCGCTGGGCAGGCTGAATGTAATCGGAGAAATTAACGCTGTTCTCAGCATGACCCTTGAATACTTTGTCGAGGAAGGTTTCTAGCTCTGGCCCTATCCAATAGGTTACTCCCGCGCGCTTGATCAGCTTGACGTCGGAGGGGCGCAGCGCGTAGTCGTGAGGAGAGGCGCTTGGGGGGATCAAGGTTGTGACCTCCAGCACCCCGCGGCCGATATCACTGGCGATGAGCTGCAGTGGTTTGATACTGACCAGAGCGCTGGGCTGTGCAGCAGTGCTTAGCTGGCAAACGAAAAGGGTGCAGGCGGCGAGGGCCGCTGCGGCGTTTTTAAAGGTGCTGGAAAAAATCATCTGTACTGTCTGACATTAAGAGTTACAATGTAACAATTATCGCATTTCAGCTCAGGCTGTAACAAACACTATTTGATCTCAGCTCCGATTTTGTCGTTTTTAGGCGCTCGCGGCTGTTGGAGCACAGAGTGAACTTTACCTTTCAAACACACCACGATCACGGTCGCTGTGTCAGCCAGGCACTGCAGGAGGCGCAGCAGATCTGTCGCGCCAATGGGCAGCGCCTAACTAAAATCCGCCAGTTGGTACTGGAGCTGATCTGGCAGAGTCACAAGCCGCTAGGGGCCTACGAGTTGCTACCGGCGCTTAAAGATGCCGGGTTTAACTCTGCGCCGCCCACGGTGTATCGCGCGCTCGACTTTTTACAAGAGCAGGGGTTAGTGCACCGCATTTCATCGCTTAACGCATTTATTGGCTGCACGCATCCCGGGCACCAGTGCAGCAGCTGTTTTATGATTTGCGAGCACTGCCAAATGGCGGTAGAGCTTGAATCTAAGGCGCTGGCACAGGCCATTACACAGCTCAGTGACGAGGTGGGTTTTACCTCTAAGCGCGAACACATTGAATTGGTGGGCTGCTGTCGCAACTGCCAGAGCGAGCGGGCTTAGAGGATACGATGAGTCACAATCAAGATATCGTAAAGCTCAGTGAAGTGGTTGTCAGCTACAGGTCGCGTAAGGTTGTGGACCAGGTGAATTTACATCTGCATCGCGACTGTATCACAACGTTGATCGGGCCTAACGGCGCGGGGAAAACGACGCTGGTTAAAACGGTGCTCGGGCTGGTAAAGCCGACGCAGGGGACAGTGTGGCGACAGCCTGGGCTGCGCATTGGCTATATGCCTCAAAAGCTGTACGTGGATGCCACCTTCCCGATGACCGTGCGACGCTTTCTGCAGTTGGGGCGGCGCGAAAACATCGAACAAGTACTCGCTGCGCTCGATTTGGTCGGCATTGAAAAGTTGTTGGAAAGCTCTGTACACGGGCTTTCTGGGGGCGAGATGCAGCGTGTATTGCTGGCGCGCGCACTGTTGCGTGAGCCGGAGCTACTCGTGTTGGATGAGCCAGTACAAGGCGTCGATATAAAAGGTCAAGTAGAGCTCTACAAGTTGATTGCCGATATAAAGCGTCAGACTAAATGCAGTGTACTGATGATCTCGCACGATTTGCACTTGGTGATGTCCGCGACTGATCACGTCATTTGTATGAACCAGCACATTTGTTGTTCGGGACACCCCGAAGCGATTACCAGCGATCCCGCCTATATTGCCCTGTTTGGCGAGGCCGATGCCGACAGCGTGGCGCTCTATGCACACCATCACAACCACGATCACAACCTACACGGCGACGTGGTCGACAGCGCTCACGGGGAGTGTAAACACTAAAATGTGGTATGACTTTTTAATATACGCGCTGCTCGGTGGGCTGGGCGTGGCACTGGTCAGTGGCCCGCTCGGCGCCTTTGTGGTGTGGCGGCGGATGTCTTACTTTGGCAGCAGCTTGGCGCACTCGGCACTGTTGGGAGTTGCCGTGGGGATATTCCTAGAGGTCAACGTCAACATAGCGGTTGTTATTTGCTGTCTCGTGCTTGCCATGGTGCTGGTGAGCATGCAGCGCCAGCGCTTGATCGCTACAGATACGCTGCTGGGTATAGTGGCCCATGGCTCACTTTCACTGGGGCTTGTCACGATTTCCTTTGTCGAAAACGTTCGGGTTGATCTGATGGCCTTTTTGTTTGGCGATTTACTGACGATCTTACCGCAGGACTTGTACTGGATTTTTATTGGCGGCGCCGCTGTGCTGGGTTTGCTGTACCGCTATTGGCCGCAGCTCATCGCAATGACAATCAGCGAAGAGTTAGCTGCTGTCGAGGGAGTGCCTGTTGGTGCGATGCGCACCTTGCTAATGTTGATGATTGCGCTGGTGATTGCCGTGGCGATGAAGATCGTCGGGGTGCTGTTGATTACATCGCTGCTCATTATTCCCGCCGCCAGCGCTAGGCCGCTGAGTGACACACCAGAGCGCATGGCAGTGCTTGCATCGCTACTGGGCTGCACCGCGGTTGTGCTTGGCTTGTTGGCCTCGTTTGAGTTCGACACTCCCGCCGGGCCCTCTGTCGTTGTGGTGGCGATGTTGCAGTTTATTCTGCTGTACGCCATCAGTGGATTGCGCGCGCGGTGATACAGGCGGGCGCTGCCAGAGGGCGAGACTTGAAAACAGTGTGGTTGCTCGCCTGGCCTGTGATGCTATCAAATATTTCGCAGCCACTGTTGGGCTTAGTCGATACGGCGGTTATCGGCCACCTATCACAGAGCCTTTATCTGGCGGCAGTGGCGATAGGCACCACAATCTTTTCTTTCATCTACTGGTCATTTGGCTTTTTGCGTATGGGCACCACAGGTGTCATAGCGCAGAGTGTCGGAGGTGAAGACGGTGCGAAAAACCGTACCGTGTTAGCGCAATCACTGGTGCTTGCGCTGGCTATAGCTTGTGTGTTGTTAGTCCTGCAAACGCCGATTATTGAGTTTGCACTAACCTTGATGGCGCCACAGCCAGAACTGCTTGAAGAGGCGCGTAGTTATGCCCAAATACGAATTTACGGTGCACCGGCGGTACTCTGTAACTATGTATTACTAGGATGGTTCGTAGGTAATCAAAATACGCGTGTGCTGTTGATTCTGCTGGTGGTGACGAACCTGATCAATATCGTGCTAGATGTGCTGGCAGTTACTGTGCTGGGTTGGAAAACCCAGGGGCTGGCCATAGCGACTGTCATATCCGAGTACGCAGGTGTGTGCTTAGCGCTGTGGTACTGCCGTGCAATGCTTGTGAAAGTACCCGGGAGCGTCGTGATGGAGCAACTGAAACGTTTCAGTGCCTACCTGCCGCTATTGTCGGTAAACCGCTATCTCTTCGTGCGCACTGTGTTGCTTCTGCTGGCGATGTCTTTCTTTACGGCTCAAGGCGCCGCGCAAGGTGTTGATACGCTGGCGGCCAATGCTCTACTGATGACCTTTGTTATGCTGCTTTCCTACGGTTTAGATGGCTTTGCGCACGCGATAGAAGCGCTTGCCGGTAAGGCGATAGGGGCGCGAAACTTAGACGCTTTCTATAGTTTGACGCGCGCAGCAGCGCTAGGCTCTGTACTGATGGCGCTGGTTTTTAGCGCCTTCTTTTGGCTGTTTGGACCGCTGTTAATTGATTTGCTGACCTCGATCGAGGCCGTGCGCAACTTGGCCGCGTTGTATTTGCCCTGGGTGGTGTTAATTCCGCTGCTTGCCGTGGTGAGTTATCTATTGGACGGGGTGTTTATCGGCACCACCCAGGTGCGAACGATGCAGTGGGCGATGCTGGTGTCAGTTTGCGGGGTTTACTTTCCCTTGTGGTGGTTAACCCAAGGGTTGGGTAATCAAGGCTTGTGGTTATCTCTGTGTGGGCTTTACGTGGCGCGAGCGCTTACCAGCGTCTATGGGTTTTATCGTTTGAGTGCAGCTGGGCTGTGGTTAAAAAGTTAGAGGTATAGGCGTGCAGAGAGCTGCCCCGCCCAGTGCGGGGAATTAGCGCAGCTCGAAGCGCTCGCCCAGCGCACGGCTTTCGTCGTGGCAGTGGCAGCTGGCAACGTGATCGTTGACGAGTCCGACTGCTTGCATATAGGCGTACATGATTGTCGGCCCAACAAAGCTCATACCGCGTTTTTTCAGTGCTTTTGAAAGGGCGATAGACACGTCGCTTTCAACAGGCGTGTCGCGATAGTCTTGCAACCCACCCTGAATGGGTTTGTTATCGACAAAGCTCCACAGGTAGCGGGCAAAGCTGCCGTACTCGCGCTGTATATCAATAAAGACTTTAGCGTTTTTAACCGAGCTGTTGACCTTTAGCTTGTTGCGCACAATTGACGGATCACCCAGCATGGCGTCGATTTTAGCTTGATCGAAAGCCGCCACTTTTTCGACGTCAAAATTCTCGTACAGCCGCAGATAGCCATCGCGCTTTTCCAACACCGTACGCCAACTCAGGCCCGCTTGAGCGGCTTCTAGAATCAAAAACTCGAACAGCGTGCGATCGTCTTGGCAGGGGCGTCCCCACTCAGCATCGTGATACTGCGCCTCTAACTCGCAGTGGGTTGCCCAGTGGCAGCGCTCTGGTTCACTCATAAACTCTCCTTGTTATCTGGGGTGATGAATCTGACGACTTGTACGCTGGTGTCTTTCGGCTTGGAGACAGCGCCGTCACCCGCTGTTTTGATGCGCGTGGCAATCTCGACAGCTGGCTCTGGGGTGCCGTCGAGATTTTGTCCCTCGACGTAATCGCAGCGTACACATTCGCGGTATTCTCGAATGTCGTTGCGGTACATTCGAATACTGTCCATCGCGCTGCATCGCGGGCACACTGCACCGGCGATAAAGCGCTTGACGATGCTCACAGCAAAATTCCACTGTGGCGCAGTAAGGCGTCTGTATTTGGCTCGCGCCCAAGGAAGTTTACAAAGAGGGTAAGTGGGTCCTCACTACCGCCTGGCTCAAGGATGCACTCTAGGAACTTGGCGCCAGCCTCCTTGTTGAAGATTCCTTTTATTTCAAACAGCGAAAAAGCGTCAGCAGAGAGTACTTCAGCCCACTTGTAGCTGTAATAGCCTGCGGCATAGCCTCCGGCAAAGATGTGACTGAAGCCATTTTGGAAGCGATTCTCCTGCGGCGGTATAACCGCGGCAACTTGCTCGCGCACACTGTCTAGCAGTGGCTGCACATTAGGTGCACCACTGATGTGTTCGAGGTGCAGACGATAGTCGAAAATGGAAAATTCCAACTGGCGCACCATCATCATCGCCGATTGGAAATTGCGCGCTTCAAGCAGTTTGTTCAGCATATCGGCAGGCAGGGTGTCTTCGCTCTTGTAGTGGCCGGAAATCAGTGTCAGGGCCTGTGGCTGCCAGCACCAGTTTTCGAGGAACTGGCTCGGCAGCTCGACAGCATCCCAGGGGACGCCGTTGATACCGCTGATATCACTGTACTGGCCTTTGGTCAGCATGTGGTGCAGGCCGTGGCCAAACTCGTGGAACAGTGTAGTGACTTCATCGTGTGTGAGCAGTGCCGGGTCGTGGCCTATGGGGGCGCTAAAGTTGCACACTAGATAGGCCGTGGGCAGTTGCAAGCTGCCGTCAGCTTTAACGCGTCGGGTGCGACAGACATCCATCCAGGCACCGCCTCGCTTGTGCGAGCGGGCAAATGGGTCAAGGTAAAAGCTGGCAATTACATTGCCCTGGCGCGAAATTTTGTAGAGTTTGACATCTTTGTGCCAGCTATCAAACTGCTCGACTTCTTCGATGCTAATATTAAACAGGCGCCCGGTGATGCTGAAAAGGCCCTGCAATACTTTAGGCATAGGAAAGTAGGGGCGCAGCTGCTCCTGGCTAATGTCGAACTTCTGCTGTTTAAGCTTCTCGCCATAAAAGGGGGTGTCCCAAGCCTCTAGATGCTCTAAGCCAGATTCCGAGGTGGAAAAACGGCGCAATTCTGCAAACTCTGTGCGCGCTTTGTCGACGCTGTACCTGGCCAATTCATTGAGGAAGCTTAAAACATCGTCTGGGCCTTTAGCCATTTTGGTCGCCAGCGAGTAGTGCGCGTAGCTTTCAAAATCAAGCAGCTCCGCTTTCTCTTTACGCAGGTCTAATAGCTCTTCGATGATCGGGCCGTTATCCCATTTGCCAGCGTTAGGGCCCTCGGTCGATGCGCGCGTAGAGAACGCTGTATAGAGCTCGTGTCGCAAATCTCGATTGTTGCAGTAAGTCATTACCGGCAGATAAGAGGGGAACTCTAAGGTGATTAGATAGCCTTCGAGACCTTTGGCTTGCGCTGCCTGTTTGGCGGCGGCAATTGCCATTTCAGGCATACCATTGAGCAGCTGTACATCTTCGATGTGTTTTTCCCAGCCCTGAGTGGCATCCATTAAATTCTCGGAGAACTTAGTGCTCAGTTCTGCACTGCGCTGCACGATGTCAGCGAAGCGCTGTTGTTTTTCTGGCGCTAAATCGATACCGGATAAGCGGAAGTCTCGAAGGGCGTCATCCACGACTTTGCGCTGTTGTGCCGAAAGCTCTTGCTTCTCAATTTCTAAATAGGCTTCGAACAGAGCGCGGTTCTGCCCAAGCTCCGTGTAGTAGGCGGATATTTTGGGACGGCAGCTGTTGTAGGCCTCGCGCAGCTCATCGCTGTTGCAAACTGAATTCAAGTGAGAGATCGGCGACCAGGCGTTGGCTAAATTGTCGTTGAGCTGCTCGATTGGTGCGAGCAGGTTGCCCCAATTGTAACTGCCGCTGCGGCTCAGCATCTCTTCTATAGCGGCGCGGTTTTCGGCCAGGATGCTGTCGATTTGCGGGTTAATCTGCGCAATATCTAGCGCACTAAATTGTGGGAGGTTAGCGGTAATGGATTGATCAGACATCGTAGTGGCTCCGCTTACTAGAAAACGTGGTAGATATTACAGATACGTATGGAACGCTAAAATGGTTTCTGCAATAGGGAATTAGCCTTGCATAGTATACAAAAGTGCGGCGTTTATGAAGTTGGAGGCACGGCGAATCGACTAACTGTGGTGCATTGCGCTGAGTGCACCTTAGAGCACGTGCCGTGCAAAAAAGATAGCGCAGAGGCTGCGCTCGAGGGGCGGTGCACTTGATTGAGGGAGGCGTATAAACAGGGTGAGTCTCACCCTAGGGTATTTAGCGAGAAGCGGGTAGTATGGGCCGTAATGAGAGGAGTTAACTGTGAACATAAGAACATTTCAGGGCATTAAGCCCAGTTTGGGCAAGCGTGTCTTTGTCGATCCAAGCGCGGTGGTGATTGGCGATGTTGTGCTGGCAGACGATGTCTCGGTGTGGCCGACAACGGTCATTCGCGGGGATGTGCATCAGATTCGCATCGGTGCGCGGACCAGTGTGCAAGACGGATCCGTATTGCACGTGACGCACCGCGGCCCGGCCAACCCTCAGGGGCACGCCCTGGAGATCGGCTGTGAGGTTACCATTGGCCACATGGCTATGTTGCACGGCTGCACGATAGGTGATCGCGTGTTGATTGGTATGGGGGCAACGGTGATGGACGGTGCTGTTGTCGAGTCTGATGTTGTATTGGGGGCGGGCAGCTTAGTTGCACCGGGTAAACGCTTAGAAAGCGGTTATCTCTATATGGGTAGGCCGGCCAAGCAGGTACGGACACTCACCGAACAAGAGCTGGCGTATTTCAGCTACAGCGCGGATAACTACGTGACCTGGAAAGACCAGCACTTAGAGGAAGACTGGGCGAAATAAACGCAGTTAAAGAAGCCGCAGTGATAGCGCTGACAAGCCACAGCGCTCTGGCTATCACGCGGTGTTTGCCCTATAGTGAGAGCCGGGATTAGCGCGGCGTGCGCCGCAGTAGGAAGCAAAAGTAATGACACCTAAAAAAATAATAATAGCGGATGACCACCCCCTATTTCGCCAGGCGTTACTGCAAACCTTAAAAGTAAAACTGCCGAGTGTTGCTTGGGTGGAGGCGCAGAGCGCCGAAGAGTTGACAGCACAGTTAGGTGTGCACAGCGATGCCGAGCTGTTGTTGCTCGATTTGAACATTCCACAGGCCCACGGCTTCAACCTTCTGATCAGCATTCGCAATCAGTGGCCTAAGTTACCTGTTGTCGTTGTCTCAGCGCATGAAGACGAAGAGACGGTCGTCAAGGCGATGAGTTTTGGCGCATCGGGCTTTGTGCCCAAATCTACCCCCGTAGATGATATTTACTTAGCGATAGCAGCGGTGCTGGGTGGGGATACTTGGCTGCCTGAGCACATCGATTTAGCCCAGCCGTGCAACAGCGACATTCTCGATAAAGTTGCCTCGTTGACGCCGCAACAGCACAAAATCTTACTGATGTTTGCAGACGGGCTGTTGAATAAGCAGATCGCCTATCAATTGAACCTCTCTGAAGCGACGGTAAAAGCGCACGCGACAGCTATTTTTCGCAAACTCGAAGTCCTCAATCGCACCCAGGCAGTTATTGCGATTAGTCAGCTTGAAGTGGGATCGACGCCATTCTCTGCCAGCAGCGAGTAATCGCGCTGTAGCTGTTCAGTGAGCAGGCGTCCCATGAGCGCTTTTAGCGTCTCGGGGTCGATGGGCTTGCGCATAAAGCTAAATCCTTCACGTTCCGTTTTTTGCGCTAAATTACTTTCCAGTGCTGCTGTCATTAAAATGCCGGGGATACCGTAAGCACTGGCGCCGCTGATTTTTGCGAGCAGTGTTAGGCCGTCTACTTCCCCGCCGAGCTGATAATCTGCCAAGACGATATCGATTTCATCACCGTACTGCTCTGCCAGGGTCAGCGCCACCTCGCTGCGCTCAGCACAGAGCACGTTACACTGCCAGGCCTCTAGCAGCGCCAGTGTGGCCTGCAGCAGTTCAGGGTCATTCTCGATACACAGCACACAGACCCCGCTGAGATCGATGCTCGGAAGCTTCGCTGCCTGCTGGACTGCTGCACGCGCGCTCACTAGCGGTACTTGAATGCTGAATGTGCAGCCGCGCCCGACTTCGCTGCACAGCTTCAGTGGATGCTGCAGCAATTGGCAAAAGCTTTTGCTAATACTCAGGCCTAACCCTAATCCCTGACCTGCTTGAGCGTTGTCGAGTTGGGTAAACTGCTCAAAGACTCGCTGCTGCTTATCGATGGGAATGCCGGGCCCGGTGTCTACAACTTGGATTGTGAGTGTGTTGGCGTGGCGTCTACAGCCAATGAGAACTCGACCGCCTGGGGCGTAGCGCAGTGCATTGCCGATCAAGTTCTGTAAAACTCTGCGCAAAAGCTGAGGATCAGATTTGATCCATGCACTTGAAGGGCATCTGCGCAGTGTGACCGATTGCGCCAGAGCGAGACTGCTGAACTCTAACGCTAAAGTTTCAAGCAGTTGATCGATGGAAAAGTGCTGCGGTTTAGGTTGCACGTTGCCGCTCTCGATTTTTGCCAGCTCACCAAGCTGTCCGAGCAATTGGCTGGCCGATTGCAGGGCGCGATCAATGTGGTCTATCTGGCCTAAATGCTCCTCGTTGAGGTCGCGTTGCTGCGACAGTGCAGATGTAAAGAGGCGTGCGGCCTCAAGCGGTTGCATTAGATCGTGACTACAGGCATTGAGAAATTGGCTCTTGTTGCGGTGAGCCGCGATTGCGCTGGCGCGTTCACGCTCCAGCTCGGCGTTGGCCTGCTCGAGCTTAGCTGTGCGCTCGCTGACACGTGTTTCCAAATCTTGATTGGCTTCACGCAGCACTTGCTCGGCGCGGCGAAAGGCAGATATATCTGAAAAAATCATTACAAAGCCACCGTTGGGCAGTGGGTTGCCTTGAATACGGATGACTTTACCGTCGCCGTGCTCGCGCTCTGAACTGTGCGGTTGGCCGCGCTGTAAGTGCTGCAGTCGGCGGTGGATTTGCTCTTCAATGTCACCTTTACCGCAGAGTCCGCGCTCAGCGTTGTGACGAATGAGCTTTTCAACGGGACAGCCGACGTAGACTAAGTGTTGCGGATATTGAAAGAGTTCTACGTAGCGGTGGTTCCAAGCTACTAGGTTGAGCTCGCTGTCGACGACTGAAATACCCTCAGCACTGTTCTCAATGGCGCTCTGCAGGAGCGAGTGACTGAACTGTGTACCGTGGCTTGAGACATTTTCAACCAGTAGGGCGATCTGATCGAGAGCGATGTCTTTGCCTTGAACGGCGGAGCGAATGACGAGGCGTGAAGACGAGGAGCCCATAACACTGGTCAATAGGTGTTCGGTATGCTGGATAAGTTTGTGGTTGTAGTAGCGTGAACCCAGCGCTTTGGGGTCGTGAGCCGCAAGAAACTGGTTGAATGCCTGACGCGCTTTTTCTTGGCCGATGAAGTGTGAGGCCAGCAGCTGCATCTCTTGCGCATCAATATTCTTGCTGATCGAGGGCTGAAAGTCTGCCGGGCTGTTCCAGTCGAGGAAGTTGGAGGCCTGGACGCGCTCTTGCACACTCTGGCGGCTAAATTGTGAGACCCACCACATCACGAAAATATTGAGTGCCAGGCTGAGCAGTGAAATGGTTAAGTGAGCGGGCAGCGGGCCACCGGTTTGAAGTGGTGGATACAGGCCAAGTAGCGGCAGCAGATTGAGAAATAGCCACAGACTAAAGCCGGCGACGATCCCGCTGACAACACCGGTCAGACTGCTGGCGCGCCAGTAGAACGCTGCGAGTAAGGCCGGGGCCAACTGTGCGACTGCGCCGAAGGCAATTTGCCCCAGTGATGCGAGTTTATCTGGAGGGGCGCCGAGGAACACCAGATAGCCGAGCAGAATTACCACGCAAGCAAGGGTCTTGCGCACTTGTAACAAGTGCGATTTAAAGCGCGAAAAATCTCGCTTCTTGTGTGTGTGACGATTAAACAGCAGAGGAAAGAAAATCTCGTTGCTGAGCATCGTGCTCAGGGCTATCGATGAGATGATCACCATTGAACTCGCTGCGGAGATAGCGCCTAGAAAAGCCAGTAGGGTGAGGCCTGTCTGATGACTTGAGGCTGGCAAAAAGAGTACGTAGGCATCGGCGGGAACGGCGTTGGATAGCAGCAGCTGCCCGGCGAGGCCCAACGGCACGGCGAAAAGCGCAAAAACCAGCAAGTATAGCGGGAAGACAACGCGGCTGAGCTGGCTATCTTGTGCTTTGCGCAGCTCTACGATCATCACCTGAAACTGCCTGGGCAGTGCGAGGAACGCGGCCATTACAATCACAAGGGTGCCGATAAAACTCGCCAGGTTGGGGAATTCGAGTTGCTGCCCTAACAGTCCATCGGCGCGAGAATCCCGCCACAGTTGAGCAGGGGAATCGTAGAGAAAAAAACACACGAAAAGGCCGATGACTAAAAAGGCGAGTAACTTGACCAGAGACTCAAACGCGATAGCTAACATGACACCGGGGTGACGCTCTGTAACATCCACTGAGCGGATGCCGAAAAAGACAGTAAAAGCGGCCAGTAAGGTGGAGACGACGAGCCCCGTCTGCCAGATATTGAGTTCCTGGCTGCTGGTCAATTGCTGATAGGAATAGACGATTGCCTTCAACTGCAAGGCTATGTAGGGCATGGTGCCTATGAGAGCAACTAAAGTGACGATTACCGCGAGCTTTTTGGATTTGCCGTAGCGGGCGGCGAGTAAGTCAGCTAGGGATGTCACTTTCAGTCTTAGGCTGACCTGGATTAAGCGTTGAATAAAAGGCCAGGCGAAGACAAAAAGTAAAATTGGGCCGAGAAATATCGGTAAATGTGAAAATAGATTAGCCGAGGCTTGCGCTGTGGTGCCCAGAAAGCTCCAAGAGGTACAGTAGACGCCTAGCGTCAGTGCGTAGATAGCCGGTTGGGTCTTTTTTGAGATGTGGTGACGATACTTGTCGCCAAAGTAGGCTATGACAAAGAGCAGTGTGATGTAAGCCAGACTGGTGCTGATCAACTGCCAATTTTGAAACATCTAGGCTCTCTCGGCTAGCGGGTGGTACTGGTGAATTCGCTGATGTATGAAGCGCCTTTAATATTAGCGATAATTCGAAGCTTTTGCACTGCGCCCGGTGCCTTAAGTTGCCGGTCGAGGCCTGTACTGGCTCGCCAGTAGTAGGGGCTGGTTGTCATACCGAGTGGGTAGGCGGTCGCTTCACCTTGGCTGTCGACTAAAAAGAGCGTGGCGGTATCGAGCGCAAAGGTGGTGTTGACGACGGTGTGATCATCTTGCTGGCTAAAGCTGAGCAGGAGCTCGTCAGCCTTGAGAATGCATTTTTCAGCGCTGATATCGCAGCCCTTATCATTGCTCAATGGGTAGATGACTTTTTGCGAGGCCTGATGCTCTTTGTACATGTCGGTGCCTGCAAAGCCAAAGATTGCCAAGATTGGTGCAACCAAGATGGCGACTTTAGTATGTCGATTCATGCCGACTCCTATATTTCCCGTTAAATACAATAGGCCTCAACATAGAGGCCTATTAAGAGTTCGTCAATGCAGCACCCGGCGACGTATGTCTCAGGGTGCTGCCCTCTTCAAACGATTACTCAGTGGTCGTGAGCTGCACCGGCTCCCGAGGGAACACGGAAGTTATCGACCAGCTCCTGGATGTGCTTAGGTGCAGGTCCAGTAAACTGGCAGACGATAAAGGCAACTGCAAAGTTTACAATCGCACCGACTGCGCCGAAGGCGTTAGGCGAAATACCCAAGAACCAGTTTGGCTCGAGATCACCGAGGAATGACGTACCAGGGATAAACATGATGCCCTTGTGCTGGAACACGTAGAGCATAGTGATGCCGATACCTGCAATCATACCTGCGACAGCGGCTTTGCCACTCATCTTGCGAGAGAATATACCCATCATCAGTGCTGGGAAAATCGAGGAGGCGGCGAGACCAAAGGCCAGTGCCACGGTCCCGGCCGCAAATCCGGGCGGATTTAAGCCCAAATAACCGGAGACAAGTATCGACAGGGTCATGACAATGCGCCCGGCCAAGAGCTCTGCCTTCTCGGAGAGATCGGGCATGAGTACACCTTTCATCAAGTCGTGAGATACCGAGGACGATATCGCTAACAACAAGCCTGCTGCTGTCGAAAGTGCCGCCGCTAGTCCGCCTGCTGCAACCAGTGCGATTACCCAGTTAGGTAGGTTGGCGATAGCAGGGTTAGCCAGTACCATGATGTCGCGGTCAACCTTGACCATTTCGTTGGTTTCTTTATTTGCGGTGTACTGAATCTTGCCGTCGCCGTTCTTGTCTTCAAACTTCAACAGGCCTGTTTTTTCCCAATCCTTGAACCACTGTGGGCGCTCTGCATAAGCGAGGTTTTCACCTGCAGCAGGCTGAATAGTGTTCATAAGGTTGAGACGGGCCATCGCGCCAACCGCCGGTGCTACTGTGTAGAGCAGGGCGATAAAGACAAGGGCGTAACCGGCTGATGAACGTGCCGCCTTAACCGAAGGCACCGTGAAGAAGCGCATGATAACGTGTGGTAGACCTGCAGTACCTATCATTAGAGATAAGGTGTATGCCAGCATGTTGAGGTTGTTACCCAGCTGACCTGTGGTGTACTCCTTAAAGCCAAGATCAGTCACAACTAAATCCAGCTTATCTAGCAGATAAACGCCACTGCCATCGGCTAGTGTGCTGCCCAGACCCAATTGTGGAATGGGGTTGCCCGTTAGCTGTAGCGAGATAAAAATCGCCGGGATAGTGTAGGCGAAAATTAATACGCAATACTGTGCGATTTGGGTGTATGTGATCCCTTTCATACCACCGAGGACCGCGTAAACCCAGACAACGGCCATGCCGATACCGAGCCCTAGGCCGTAGTCTACTTCTAGAAAGCGCGAGAAGGCGACGCCAACCCCTTTCATCTGACCAATGATGTAAGTCAGTGATGCAATAATCAGACAGACGACGGCGACGATGCGTGCTGTTCGAGAGTAATAGCGGTCGCTGATAAACTCGGGAACAGTGAACTTACCATGCTTGCGCATGTAGGGAGCTAACAGCATGGCAAGGAGTACATAACCCCCAGTCCAGCCCATCAAGAAGACCGAACCACCGTATCCTA
>JBMZCU010000024.1:0-19852 GCA_049613705.1 Pseudomonadales bacterium
AGTCGACTTGACCAAGCGCGCCGGGCAACTGGGTACGATCAAGGCCAACCTCAACTGGATTCCCAGTACTGGCGGCTTTTTCGCCTCTAAAATCGATTTGGATTTGGGAGCCTACATCGAACTCAACAATGGCCAGCGCACGATTGTGCAAGCGCTAGATCAAATCTTTGAATACGGTGACTACATCAAATTGCTCGGTGATGATCGCTCGGGTGACAGTATCGATGGTGAGTGGATGCACATCAATGGCGATCGTCTCGATGAAGTTAAACGTATCATTATCTACGCGTTCATCTACCAGGGTACCCCGAACTGGGAGAAGGCCAAAGCTAAGGTTACGCTGCATGTTCCCGACATGCCACCGATCGAAACCCATCTCACAGAGGAAGATAAGAACAGCACGTTCTGTGCAATCGCCGAGCTCAAAGTTGCTTCCGGGGCAGTGCAAGTGGAACGCCTGAATCGCTTCTTCAACGGACACATGGAGTGCGATCAAGCTTACGGTTGGGGTTTTAGCTGGCAGAAGGGCAGTAAGTAGCCTGAGTGTGTATGGCAGCGAGGTGGCGACAGTCATTTTTTATACGCGATTTAGAGGTGTTCTTTAACCCTGAACATTGATTTTTGACGTTTGTGTGACTATTAGTTAAGTATCGATACAGCTTAACGTAGGAAGCGAACCTCCAATGTCAATTTGCCGCCCGCTCTATTTACTCGGTGTAGCTCTACTGTGTTATTGCAGCGCCCTCGTGCAGGCGAAAGAACGGGTGGAGTGGATTGCCACGCAGAGCTCTCCGTTTGAGGTCGCGGTGCAGCAACAGCGTGATCAAGGGCCCGCTGAGCAGTTGCGCCAACTGTTGATACACGCGCTGCCACAGTACCAGCACGGTGCGCTACAACGGGTTGATGCAACAGCGCTTGAATCGCTGTTCGAACGAGGAAACACTTGTCATGCAACACTCTCACGCACAGCGTACACTGAGCGCGCACGCTATCTCTCGGTGGCCGTTGGCTTTGCTCACGCGCGAGTGGTACTAACCACACCTGAAATCTACCGGCGTTTAGCGCAACCGCGTGAAGTGTCGCTGACCCAATTGCTCTCTGATACCTGGTTGCGTATGGGCGTGGTATCTCATGCATTGAGCCCTCAGTTGCGCGCGATCGTAAAGCGCGAGGCCTATCAGCCTAATATTCTCTATCGCAATACGCTTGAAAACGATCGCGGTTTAGTGGATATGTTGCACCGCAAGCAGATCGATTACTTTGTCGGCTATCCGGCACAGGCGATGTATTGGAATAAGCTCTATCCCGACAAACCCTTGATTGCTGTTCCGCTGAAGGAAGTGGCCGTGCGCTACCTGACAGGCCACGTCACCTGCTCGCGCAGTGATCTAGGGCGTGAAGTGGTGGAAAAGGTTAACCAAATCTTGCTTGAGGAGCGTGAGAAGCCGGAGTACGCCGCACGCTTTGTCTTTGAGTGGATGCCCAGAGCGATGAAGAAGGACTATCTAAGGCACTATTTCGTCTCGATGCCGAGCGCTGTGTGGACCAACGTAAATTAGACGTCGCTGCTGGAAACAACGCAGCGACTGCTGCCCTAAGTGCAGTTGCTGCAGACTCCAAACACTGCGGTACTGTGGCTAATCATCTAGGCACAACAGGTGTTGTGCGCTGAAATCACGAGCGACCACGGGGCGCCCAAAATAGTATCCCTGCCAGATGTCAGCCCCGAGTTTTTTAAGAAAGTCCGCCTGATTGGCGTTTTCAATGCCTTCGGCGACCACCTTGAGGTTGAGGCTCTTGGCCATCGAAATAATGGCATTGACCAGTAGTTGGTTCTTAGTTGACTGTTCGATGTCAGTGATAAAGCTGCGGTCGATTTTGACACTGCTAAAGGGGAATTTACTCAGGTAGTAGAGTGAGGAGTAGCCCGTGCCGAAGTCATCAAGCGAAATGCTGACCCCTAAGGTACGCAACTTCTCGAGTGCCGCTAAGGTGTGGTGTTCGTCGTCGAAGAAAATACTCTCGGTCAGTTCTAGCTCCAGCGCTTCTCCGGGCAGCTGGTAGTGCGTTAGCAGTTGGGTGATGCGCTCACTCAGCTGCGAATCTTTAAATTGCACAGGGGATAAATTAACGGCAACGCGAAAGTACTTACCGCCCTGTTTGAGCCACCTTGCTGCTTGCTCTATGGCACTGCGTAAAGCGAAGTAACCCAGTTCGTGAATGAGCCCCGAGCTCTCTGCGACAGTGATGAATTTTTCCGGGGACACGGCTCCCAGTATGGGGCTTTTCCAGCGCATCAGCGCTTCAGCGCCGCAAATCTCGCCACTGGTGACATCGACAAAAGGCTGATATTGCAGGTGGAATTCACTGTTTTCCAAGGCGTTGAACATCAGCGCTTCCATCTGGATGCGCTCGCTTAGCTTGGTCTGCAGTTGCACTGCATAGAATTCGAAGCGGCTTTTTTTCTCGATACACGTGCTGGTGGCGATCGAGGCTTGGCGCAGTAATTCGGCAAATGATTTGCCGCTATCACTAAAGGAGATCCCAACCCCTAAACTGACATTGAAGGTTTGACCGTCGATGATGACCTTACCTTGGAGTTTATCGGAGAGGATATGCGCTACCGCCATCGCCTTTTCTAAGTAGGCATGATCGCGGGCACGCAGCAAAATGCCAAACTCGCCCTCGCCGAGGCAGGCGGTATAGAGATCGGGTAGGGCTAGTCGGGTGATTTTTTTGGCTATGAGGGTTTTCAAACGATGGCACAGAGCGCTGCCCAGGCGGTCGCGAATCGCTAGAAAATCGGCGATGCGCAGGTGCATCATCCCCAGTGATTGATGCCCGGCGTCTAGCTCGCGCTGGTAAGTTAGCTCTAATTGAGTCGTGTTAGGTAAACCTGTGTCACGGTCGTGGCGGCTTAGCTGCACAATGGTCTGTTCCGCAGCGCTGTGTTTATCGAGCAGTGCAGCGAGTTCGCGATTTCTACTTTCCAGTTGCGCGGTGCGCTCGCTCACTTGGCGCGCTAAATTGTCGCGCTCGGCAATCAGGGCGAGGTTGCCTTGGATACTGCGCTGAAAAATGGCGAGTAGCTTGCGCTGTTGCTCGGTGTAGCTGTTCACTTTTTTATCCAGCATACAGATAGTGCCGAACATTTTGCCACTCGGCCAACTCAGCGGTAGGCCGCAGTATGAAATCATGCCCAGTGGGATATCAGGGTTGCTATCCCACTGTGGGTCAGCGAGGGCATTGGGGACGAGAAGTTCGTTGCGTGTGCGCATCACGTGCTCGCAGTAAAGCTCACCGTGCAGCGCTTCGGCGGCACCGACTTGATAGGGGTTACCTTCACTGTTACTGCTACTGCAGACGTGGATGTGATTATCACTGACACGCATGATGAGCGCGGCGGGAATGTTGGCGATGCTGCACAGCATATCGAGGCAATCTTGCCATTGCTGCAAAGTGGTGTTGGGAATGGGGATATCACTGCTGTGCACTTCACTCATAGACGTATCCATATCAGCTGAGTAGAACCCTTGGCGGCCTCTAAATGATCCGCTCAAGCTCTTCCAGTATAGGCGAAGTTTTCCTGCAGAGCTATGTTTGAATATGCCCTGCAGGCCACGCGGTTAGTGGATTTAGCTGAATGATTGGTTTGAAAATGAGTTGCATTTGGCGCGCTGAAGGCCGCGCCGACTGGGGTGATTACTCGCCAGTGAGACTCTCGACTAACTTGCCGACTTCCTCAACGTGCCACATATCTGTGATCTTGCCGCCTTTAACAGTAAAGATCTCAATACCTGCAATGTTGAAGGTGCGCACCGGTGATTTGCTGGGCATACCGAAGAGATTGTTGGTGTTGCTCCCTTTGTAGCGCCAGTAGACGATGGCTTTGTCATCGCCAGAGGGCAGTACCATCGCCAATTCGTGAGTTGAGTCAGGCGCACCTTGGGCGAGTGCGGCATAAGTACCGACGACGCTTTCGATGCTAGATACTCCGTGTGACGGATCGTGATCGACAAATGCCGGCGAGAAGTAGCTCTGTAGTTTCTGGGTGTCTAGCGGCCGGCTGTCTGCCACGTTGTAGAACGCGCGGATAGTCTCAACCGCATCATTGGCAAAGGCGTTGCCTGCAAGTGCTGCGCTTAGGAGTACGAGTGCTTTGAATTTCATGGTCTGGCCCTGTGATTGATTGAAGTGCCGCCATTGTTTAGCATAGGTTTTTTAGCGTCTAGTACGCACTATTTTGTCACCTAGTATACAAATAGTAACTGTTAACTGAGAGAGCCTATGAAACCAAGCTGTGACGCCAAAAACTACCCCGAAGGTTATTTTTCTTGTCCGGTGCGCCGGGCGCTGAGTGTTATCAGTGGTAAGTGGAAGATACTGATTATCTATGAGTTGAGCGCGGGGACGCAGCGCTTTAATGCGCTCAAGCGTAATATGGCCGGAGTCTCTCAGCGTCTGTTAACGGCGCAGCTGCGAGCGCTAGAAGACGATGGCGTGGTGCACCGCGAAGTCAAAGAGGTGGTGCCGCCGCACGTCGAGTATTCACTCACAGCCAAGGGGCGCAATTTGATTCCGCTGCTTGAGGCGCTTGAAACTTGGGGCGCGGCGGAGATTGCCGGGCGAAATGGCTAGTTGTTTTTGGCGTATTTGCGGTGCTTTCTTTAGCGCTACACGCTTGGTACTATGCCGGTCAATTTACAGAGTATTTACGGCCCCTGTAGCGAGGGGGTGAGGTTGAGCGCAGGGAACACAATGGAATTGGTAAAGGGACAAAGTATCACTCTGGACGGCGCGGCGCGTTTAATTATCGATGTGGGCTGGCGCAGTTTGGCGGCGGATCTTCAATTACAGGTGCATGCGCTCTACGCCGATAACGCTGGCACCCGTCAACTGCTACATCGCGAGGGTGACGTGTGCGATGGAGGGATAGAGCGCGACGCTCAGGGGCGGCGCTACTGTCTCAACTTTGATGCGCTCGCGCAGATGGAGCGTTTAAGCCTGATATTAATGTTGCCGGCGACCTCAAAATACGACTTCACGCAAGTTCAACATCTGCAGGCCTTTGTCGCCAGTGAGCGCGAGAAAGTTGCCACGATAAAGCTGAATGACGTACCCGATGCGGCGACCAGCATGACGTTGATCGAAGTTTACCGCCACCACAACACGTGGAAACTCAAACTCAGTGCCCAGCAGTGGCAGCACACGCCACAAGCGCTGGCACAGCAGCTCGGTTTTGAACTGCCCGCAGCACTCAATACTGGGGCCAGCGCCGCGGTTGAGGTCTCGCTAACCGACGCGGAACCCGCAGTGGAACCGCCCGCCGAATTACCGTCTCAAGTATCGCCCGTGGAACCTGTCGAACAGGCAGGGAACCTTCTCAGCGAAGGCGCTAAGCTCAGTGTGGGTGAGTCCTTTTCTCTGAGTGATAATTTAGGTCACCTACAGCACTTGGTGTGGAAAGTACGCACTGCACCGCAGCTCGATGACCTGGTGTTGAGTGCAGTGGCACTGAATGCCCAGGGGCGAGTGCGAGATTTCGAAGACTTTATCTACGATCATAATCCGACACTTGGCGGTGGTGGTTTTGCCTTGGACAGCGAAGCTGGGCGAACCACTGCTGGGCGCATTTCGCTGGCGCAGCTTCCAGCGGAGGTCGATAAACTGCTCTTAATTGTCTCACGTGCCAGCCGTTCTAAAAGGCTCTCCAGCGCTGATTTTGTGCAGACCAAGCTGGAGAGCGCCAACACCGCGCTACCGGTGTGTAACTTTGGCTGTGCCACTGTTGATAAAAACTACAACTGCATGATTTTGCTAGAAGTTTACCGCCATTTAGCGCAGTGGAAGGTACGTGCAGTAGGCCAGGGGTACGCTGAGGGCCTGGAAGCACTCGCCGCGAGCTATGGCTTTAGTGCGCCGCGCTCTGTGCACCGCGCAGAAACGGCGGTAGCGGTTGAACAGACAGCCCCATCGACTGAACCTGAGGAGCTGGTGGCGCCGGCGCAATCTGTCAGTGCCACCACAGGCCTTGGCTGGAGCATTTTGGCCGGTGTCTCCTCGTACCTCTTTATCAAGGCGGCGATGAAGCCGGCACTTATCCCGATGCTGATATCTGCAGCGTTTGTCGGCGCTGGCCTCTGCTTACTGCTAGCGGCGCGCAAGCGAGCCAAGCAAGCGCTTGTGGAGGAGAACGAGCGATTCATGTTGCAGATGATTAAACGTCATAACTATCAGTTAACGCCTTTTCAAGTTGCCGCGCATTGTACCTTGTCGGCAGAGCGTGCCAGGGAGTTACTGGAGATGCTCTGTCGCAGCGGGGCCGGCCAGTTGATCGTGCGCGAAGATGGCACCGAGATCTATCGCTTTGACGAGCTTAATAACCACTCGCCTCAGGGGGATCGTTGGTAACAATCGTGTACTGGAAGGCTTTTTGATGGATGGCGTTTAGAATGCCCGTAGGTGATTGGCCACGTACTTTACGTTCGGTTATTGAACGTTGAATCTTGTGTAACGGCTTTTTCAGGCCTCCATGGCGCAAGTACTCTAACCACCCTTTGCAAGCGAGCCGCGTTTTCAATTGTTCGACACTGTGCTGGCCTGGCAGTAGCAGAGGAGCCTTGGTGTCACGCAGTTGGAAAATAACTTTCAGATTGGCCGTTGTATCTACGCTGA
Source organism: Pseudomonadales bacterium (assembly GCA_049613705.1). GTDB lineage: Bacteria > Pseudomonadota > Gammaproteobacteria > Pseudomonadales > Balneatricaceae > Rs1. The sequence goes on from JBMZCU010000024.1 coordinate 6,676, forward strand.
CTACCTTGAAATATTGACTGGCGCAGGCAATCAAAGTATCGATACTGAAGTAGTATATATGGGCTTTGAAATAAATATTTTTTGGCGATGCATCAGCGGCTTCAATCCAGGGAACCTCGATAAACAGATGACCACCAGGGTTGAGTGCGCTTGCTAGTTGGGAGAATGCTTGCACGGGATTGAGTAAGTGTTCCAATACGTGAAAGAGTGTGATTACGTCGTGTTTACCGCTCAAGTCATTTAGATTGCCTGTGGCAATTGCGCCATCGTAGTGCTTGATTGCGAACTGACTGTAACCAATATTGGGCTCTAAACCTGAGGCGTTAAAACCGCATTTTCGGCTGAGATAAACAAACTCTCCTCCGCCAGCCCCAATATCGACTAAGTTTCCACTGTAGATTCTATTGTTTAATAAGTGTTTTATACGCTCGGCGGCGATGTATCCAGCGCGTTGAATATGCTTGTTTTGAGGCGTATCTAGGGTTTTATAATCTTGGCGATAGTCGTCGGTGTAGTAGCGATGCAAACTATCAGGCTCGGGTTTAGGGTACTGTTGAATCAGTCCGCAGCGCTCACACATTGCAACCTTTAGCGGTGCATTGGACTTAGCATCGTACTCACTGATTGGGAATGGCTTATTGGGATTTTGGCAGAGGGAGCAACGCATGAGAGACCTAGGGGTTTAAGCTACGTATGTAGGCGAATATATCGGCAATTTGATCGTCTGAGAGCTTGCCGGCGAAGGCGGGCATGACCTGCTTGCCACGTTTGACATCTTCAATGAGAGCGCTGTCGCGGTTGAACGGTGAGCTAAGCTTCTTAACTAAATTAGCTGGCCGTTTGGGTAAAGCAGCGGCGGCTGGACCGTCACCAAAGCCTTTGACACCATGACAGATCGCACAGTTTGCGGCGTATTGTTCTCCGCCATTTCTCAGTTGTTGTGCGCTTGCAGGTGCACTGCTGTTACAGCCGCTGAGCATAACGGCAGGCGTGAGTAGAAGTGGGAAAAAGCGTGCCCGCATAAAGTAACTCCGAAAGTATTAGACGTGTTCAGGGCTAGATTAAAGGGTGGGCTGTGAATGAAATGTCTACGTGGGCGTAATCAACCAAGGGCAGGGTGAATATCACGGATGTTTCAAAGATCATCTGTGAGCACAGAGGGTAATTAGGAGGCGTAATGGTTAATAAAATGGAGTGTGTTGAGAGAAGGTGATAAAGCACACTTGATCGCAGCGCCTTAGACTATTGTGCAGCAAAGCAAAGGTCCTTAGTCGCAGTCTGTATGCAAAATGGTTGGTCAAGTAGTTTTCTTGGGACGCTCAGCATGACACCCATTACTGTGCTGTTTAGGCTGCTTACTATCTTAATTCAGGATGTGGCGTTTACTGAGGTTATCCTTAGGGGGCAGAGAAATGATAGCGCAGCAACCCGTCGCGTCAGCATTGTTTTGAAGGGTGAAGTGCCAGCCGTATTTGGCGCAGATATCACGAACTATCAACAGCCCGAGCCCAGTACTGTTAGCATTGTGACGCTGCACTCCCAACCCGCAGCCGCTGTCCAATATTTGTAATGTGTTATCGCCAACGATGAGCTGAACACGGCCCTGATCGGTGTTGTCTATTGCGTTGCGTAATAGGTTTGAAAGCGCTATACGCACGACAGCTTCGCTAGCCTGGAGTGTCACCTCATCGAGCACCTGAAGCTCCAGAGAGACAGGTGTGTTGCGTGACAGGTGTCTGTGCTCCTCAATGAATTTGCTACACCAGGTGTTATCGAGTGTAAGAACGCTGCTATTTAGCTGTTGCTCTTCCCGTGCAAGCAGTAAGAACGTTTCAATTAAATTGTGCATATCCGAACAAGCGCTCTCGAGTCGTCTGTGTTGACGTAGCAGGAATTCCGGCTCGCGAGATACATTGAGCAGTGAACAGACACCTTTGATAACGGTGAGTGGGCTGCGCAGTTCGTGGCTGGCATAGCGGGTGAATGCACGTTCGCGCGCGATCAATTGCGAAATACGGCTCCGGTGGCAGTTGATACTCTCGCAGAGCTGTTGAATTTCACTAACAGCTTGTGGATCACACTCAAGGGTGGGTAAGTCGTCGGCTACGGCTGTTTTTAGCTGCTGCGATAATTTATCTAGTGGCGAGGTCAAGCGTCTAGCGAGCAGATAGACAGCGGCTAGGGCCAGTGCAAATAGGGCGATTGAAAGTAGCAAGTAACTGCCAGTCCACGTTGCGCGCTGCAGCGGTGAGCTCTCTACTGAAGTAATGTCCATAGCGATGTAGAAGTTTTCAGAGCCCTGCGTCATAGGGGCTGCGAAGAGCATATATTCAGTATCGCTACCGACGATATTGATTTCTTGACTGCCGGACCACTCAGCGGTGATTTCTTTTTTAAGTTCAATTGGCAGGGTGTCGAAGCGACTGTAGGCGCGGGTCAGTAAATCTATCTGCAGAGGTCCTGATCGCTGTTGAGAGGTGCTGAATTCGGCTCGAGCGCGCTCGGCATACAGCGCCAGTTTTTTGTGTAGTACTTGATCTTCTGATACGCGTACAACGGTATAAAAGGTGCCCAATTGAACGCAGAGAATGATCGCCGCAAGCACAGAGAACGTCAGTGTTAGACGGTAGCGAAAGCTCTGGCTTTGATGTTTCAAAGGGCTTGCTCCGTGTTTTGCAGACGATAGCCGACCCGGGCAACTGTCAGCAGCATGGCCTGGGCGAAAGGCTTGTCTAGTTCGCAGCGCAGCTGATAGATATGGTTGCGTAATATATCTCCCTCAGGTGGTTCGTCGCCCCACAACTGATAGCTCAAATCTTGTTTACTCACGGTGTTTGGAGCAGCCGCTGCAAGTTGCGAGAGTATGCTAAAGCCCGTGGGTGTCAGGTTGAGCGTTCGGCCTGCACGGCTCGCACTGTGAGTGCTTAAATCCAGCTGCAATTCACCTATGTTAAGTGCTTTGCTATGGGCGCTAGGGTTTTTACGTCGCACTAACGCTTCAATGCGAGCGTGTAAAATGGGGAGATCGAAGGGTTTGACGACATAGTCATCAGCTTGGGCACCGAACCCTTGGAGTATATCTTCACGACTATCACGTGCCGTCAACATTAAAATGGGAGTATCAACGGCCTGTTCACGTAGCGTTTTACACAAGGTAATACCGTCGATGCGAGGCAGCATCACGTCTAATAAAATGATGTCATAGCGATTATTACTTGCGAGGTGGAGCCCTTGCTGTCCATCAGCGGCGTAGTCGAGCTGGTAGTTCAGTGCTTCAAAGTAGTCGAATATGACCCCGGCAATATCGCGATGGTCCTCAATCAGTAATAGCCTCATGGTCGTTCCAAGCATATAGATAGGTAAATGTTAGCAGTTGTGTAGACCCAGCTTTGGCGGTTTTTATCCGCTGCGAGGCGAGGTAATTAAATTTGTCTCAGATCAAGGGTTTATCATCTTTATTAACCTTCCAGTCAGAAACTGTACACGCGCTGTATGAAGCCACTTCATACCGTAGTAAATTACTCGGGTATTGTGTATGCGGCTGGGAAATAAGGATGAAAGTACCAGGTAGTGTCCAGTACGGCGTACAGCGATGTCATTGACCTAGCGCCGCTACTAGCAGCCCGCTGAATTGGCCAGTGCCCGACGAGGGCTACCAATTCTTCGCCGCAGATTGGAGACTTCGCAACTGAGTGTACCCCTGTGTCAAAGTGGTGAAACGATGAAAGTAAACCTTCCGGTGAGCGGCCGAGAAGTCGCGGTCAGTGATAGCCAAACCATTATATCCATGACGGACTTGAAAGGGGCTATTACCTACGTCAATCAAGATTTTATTGCCATTAGTGGGTTTTCGGAGGACGAGCTTCTAGGGGTTAATCACAATATAGTGCGCCACCCGGATATGCCCGCAGCGGCTTACAAAGATCTGTGGCAGACGGTTAAAGCGGGAGAGCCCTGGCGAGGGATTGTTAAAAACCGCTGTAAAAATGGTGACCACTACTGGGTCGAGGCGTTCGTCACTCCAATTTATACCGCGGGTGAGATTTCAGGTTATCAATCAGTGCGCAGCAGTGCCACGGCGGCACAAATTAAAGCTGCCAGTACTCTCTACACAAAGCTCAACGAGAGTAAGGCTCAAGTATTGCCCAAGCAGCGAGACTGGAAACTGCGAATATCGCAGCAGTTTCACCTATTACAGCTAGGGTGGCTGGCGCTGAGTTGTGGGTTTATCTATCAGCTCTTTAGTATGGGGCGCAGTGATATAGCACTCTCGGCGGCGCTGCTCGTCGCTGGGCTGTACTTAAGTGGCTGCCTGTGGGTACGCGCACACGTTATAAAGCCACTGCGCCACTTAGCTAGCCTTTCAAAATCACTGGCCAATGGCGATTTATACGTCAAAGTGGCGGTCGATAAGCCCGGAGCGCTCGGTGATGTGCAGCTCAGTTTAGATATGATTCGCGGTCGTTTGCGCGCGGTGATTGGGCGTATTCAAGAGGCCAGCACGGGCATGGTTGGCGCGACGGATCAACTGTTGCAAATGGGTGAGCGAACCAGTGAGCGAATGAACTCGCAGATGGGTGAGATTGAACAGAGCGCAGCGGCCATCGAGGAGATGAGCGCGACCGTGGCAGAAGTATCAGCTAATACCGATGAAGCGGCGCGGGCCGCACAGGAAGCGCGCGCCAGTACGCACAGCGGTACAGCTGTTGTCGATAGTGTAGAGCACAACATCTATAGCTTGTCACAAGAGATAGAAGGCGTTCAGCGTGAGATCGATATGTTGCACAGCGACAGTCAAGCGGTGGGTGCGATTCTAGAGGTGATCCGCTCTGTGGCCGAGCAGACAAATTTGCTGGCGCTGAACGCGGCAATCGAAGCGGCGCGTGCGGGTGAGCAGGGGCTCGGCTTTGCCGTGGTCGCCGACGAAGTGCGGGCTCTGGCGCAACGAGTGCAGAGCTCAACCGATGACATTCAACAACTTATTGAACAGTTACAGCGAAGAGCGCGGGGCGCAGTGAGCTTGATGCAGGAAAACCGTGAGAGCGCTACGCATTCGGTGAAGCAGACGAAAAGTGCGAGCCAGGCACTCGCTCTGATCAATGACAAGGTTAACTCGATTTACGACCTCAATACGCAAATTGCCACGGCTGCAGCACAGCAGGCAGCGGTCGCACAGGAAATGAATAAGCGTATCGTCAACATCAAAGGGCAGGCCGAGCAAACGACGCAAGCTTCTCAAGAGAACACGGCGGGGTGTCGCGACCTTACGCAGAGCTCGCGCCGCTTAAATGCGGTGACAAAAGACTACAAGGTCTAAATTTGCTGCGGGCGCGATACGTCAGCAAGGTGACCGTCAGTTTTGGCTCAGGCCCGTTTCGCGCGCTTTGATCTCATCGATAGCATGTTGCAGCGCTTCGACAACAGCCGGATCGGTATTGAGGTTCAGTGCGTAGTAAATCTCAGATTCACGCAGTGTGTATACCGAGGCGTAGTCATCTGGGTTGAACCCGAAGTCTTTAAACACTTGTGACGAGGAGTACTCCTCATAAGCCCACAGATCAAAGCGCTCTAAATCCAACATGTGAACAAGGGATTCAGGGTGCGGGGTGATCTGGATATTTGCCTTGTCACCGAGTAGTTCCTCTACCAGCTGTACCCCGATGTTCTCTGGATTACCGCCGATAACATAGTTCAGGATATCCTCTTTTTTATCGATTTTAATGTTGCGGCTTTTTTTGGCGATCAGGCCAATGCGTGTCGTGGTAATTGGGCCGACCCAAGTAAACAGCGGCTCGCGCTCGGCGGTGCGTGTCATTGAGAGCAGAATGATATTATCCTCGCGCTGTACCTGTTTGTAGGAGCGCGGCCAGGGCTGCATGCGTATTTTCTCGCGGTCCAGCTTTGCCCCTGCTGCACGGTACGCTTGATCGAGCAGCTCTACGGCAAAACCTGTGTGTCTACCGTTTTTATCTTGATAGTTGTAGGGAGGGTACTGATCGCTGAGCACTATCATCTCTTCCAGGTCACTGGCCCAAGCAGGGGCGAAGAGTGTTATGAGGGTCGCGAGTGCTGAAAGGGTAGAGGTGATTATTTTCATTTTTTTACCACTTGGTTAGAACACTTACAGTCTAGCAGAGGATTTAAGGCTTGCCAGAGGCTAGCTTTACCCCATCTAAACCTGTTGTTGTTAGCAGCCGTTTTTGTGCTCAAACCGACCTTTGCATCAGCGTGTCACTGCAAGGCTTAGTCATTATAAATATTGCTTTTTTGACTTGGATTAAGTTTTTATCAATCGCGTTGGCAATGCTTCGAGTGTCGTGATCTGATGGCTCACATTTGATTTTTTCTGCGTGAAGCGCAGATGAACAAGCCCAGCCGAGACACACTATGCAGCAGAAACTCACCCTCTTCATCGACAAAGTTTTACGCTTGTTTGGTTGCAAAACCATCAACGCTCAATTCATGTTGTCCTACGTTTTAATCTTTATTCTGGCCGCTACAGCGGCGATCTCACTCTACATGAGTATGGCGATTAATCCTGAGACCATTAACGTCGCCGGGCGCCAACGCATGCTCAGCCAGCGCCTAGCCAAGGAAGTGTTGCTGCAGAGCGAAGGGATTAAAAACGCAGATCAGGTGCACCAGACCATCGAGTTGTTCGAGCGCTCGCACGATAAAATCATCAACGGCGATAAGGCCAGCGGTATGGTGGCGATAAAGAACCGCGAAATTCAGTCACAGCTGATCGATATCGAGAGGTTGTGGAAAACCTACAAGGCACTTTTATTGAGCCACAGTGAAGCGCCAACTCAGCAGTCGCTGGAGCAGATTCACGCCCAGTCGCCAGTCATACTTAAAGAGTTGAATAAAGCGGTGGTGATGATGACCAAAGAGTCGCGCGATATCACCCAGCGCCAGTTGATGCTGTCTTTCTTTTGTATTTTGGCAATTTTGGTCTTTATAGTGATGGGCCGTGTATTCGGCTTTGGGATGCTGATGGCCAATATTCAGCGCCTGCGCAAGCGTATGGAAGAAGTGGGTAAAGGTAATTTTTCGCACCGTTTCAGTGTGTTGCACCACGACAATGAGATCGGACGGATGTTTGACTCTTACAACAGCATGCTACAGCACGTCAGTGAGCTGCTATCAGTGGTACAGAAGGTGGCAGATAACACTGAGAAGCACATAGAAGAAGTGGCCCACTCTACCAGCGATGTCGCCTCTGGCGTGGTGAAACAGTACGATGATCTAGCGCTGGTTGCGGTGGCGATGAATGAGCTGACAGCGACGGTCAAAGAGGTGTCGAATAATACCTTAGAAGCTGAGGGCGCGGCCAATACAACAGGTACTGAAGCCAAGGGTGGCGAGGATATGTCTAACAAGGCACAGAGCTACTCACAGCAAATGCAACAGACGCTGGAGCAGACCACGCAGCAGATCAATCAGCTCAAAGTCGAGACTGACAATGTCAGCAGTGTTTCCGGTGTTATCAAAGGTATTGCCGATCAAACTAACTTACTGGCGCTAAACGCTTCTATTGAAGCGGCGCGCGCGGGCGATCAAGGGCGCGGTTTTGCCGTGGTCGCCGAAGAGGTGCGTTCATTGGCGATGCGCACGCAGCAGTCGACGATGGAGATCGAAAAGATTATCGAACAGTTGCAGACTATGGCTGATCAAGCGGTCTCTTCAATGGCAACCAACAACGAACTGGCCAAAACCAGCGCGGACTTAGCTGTTAACTCAGCCCAGGCAATGCAACGCATTTCAGATTCGGCCAATCAGATATCGTCTATGAATACGATGATTTCGACAGCGACAAGCCAGCAAAATGCGGTAGCAACCGATATTGATGAGCGGATTATCAGTATCTCTGGCGTTGCCAATGCCACTAAGGAAGACACCGATCAGGTTGTGCGCTCTATCGACGACATTCGCAGTGAGATCAAGCGTCTTAATACGCTGACCAAGCAGTTTACGCTGACCCACGATTAGTCTGAGCGTGTCAGTGAAGGGGCGGTGGTGCCCCTTTTTTTACGCCTGTTACTAATGCTAGCGGGGCCGTATTAACTGGCAGCGAGGGATGGCTGGCGCTGTGCCCACGGCATTTCTTTCACTGGTAGATGGATAATGGCTGAGAAGGCACCGACGCCGACGCCAATCCACCAGACGACATTGTAGTTGCCGTACAGATCGTAAAGCTCGCCGCCGAGCCAAACGCCCAAGAAACCGCCGAGTTGATGTGAGAAGAACACAATCCCATAGAGCGTTCCCATGTAGCGCAAGCCGAAGATTTGCGCGACAAGTCCCGAAGTCAGTGGCACGGTGGCTAGCCAGAGCGCACCCATCACTGCAGAGAAAAACAGCACAGATTCAGGGGTGATAGGGTTAATAATGAAGAGTGCTGAAACGACCGTACGCGCGGTGTAAATCCCTGCGAGCAGGTACTTGCGCGAGTACTGACTGCCCAGCCAGCCTGCGCAGATAGTTCCGCCGATGTTCGCAACCCCAATCAGTGCAATTGCCCAAGCTCCTAGCGCAGAGGTGGTACTGATGCCGATAGATTCCAGCATGCTACCTGGGGCAATTGCGCTGCACATCTCGGTGATAAAAGCTGGAAAGTGCGCCGTGATAAAGGCCAACTGGTAGCCGCAGGAGAAAAAGCCCAGAAAGATAAAGATAAACGAAGGATCGCGCATCGCCCGCTTGAGGACTACGCCCATGGGTTCTTCTTGCACATCAGACTTAGCCGCTTCGGGAGCGCGCATATAAAACAAGGTCAGCATAGTGGCTAAGATAATCACAGCGAAGACGATGAAGACGCTCTGCCACGGCATGTGTTCCATCAGGCCCTGAGCGAGCGGTGGGCCGACGATTTGACCTGCAGACCCCGCTGCAGTGGCAATACCTAAACTCAAGGAGCGGTGTTTATCACTGGCGGCGCGCCCTACGACGGCTAAAATAACACCGAAGCCGGTACCTGCAATGCCAAAGCCAACGAGTATTTCGAGCAGTTGATGCTCACCGGGTGTAATGGCGTAGGCCGACAGCACTAATCCCAAGGCATAGCTCACCGCCCCTGCAACAATTGCGCGGCGGTCGCCAAACTTTTCTGCAAGGGCTCCGAAAATAGGCTGGCCGATGCCCCAAAACAAGTTTTGGATGGCGATGGCAAAGGAGAAGTCCGCTCGCAGCCAATTGAACTCTTCGGCAATGGGGATTTGAAACAGCCCGAATGATGAGCGAATGGCGAAACTAAACAGCAAAATGATACAGCCGACGATCAACACCGGTGTGAATAGGGTGTTGCCACGGGCGGCGCTGGCAGTGGTCATAGTGATACCTGATGTCGAAGTGGCTGGGCGATTACTCTAACAAATACACCTGCAGAACAACATATACAAAAACCGCCTCTCAGGGCTGTTTTTGTTTATCGTCACAGCAGTGATGGGCTAGAGGTAGCGGTAGTTTTGCATTTCGTCGGCGACCTTGTGCAGGGCGAACTCTAGCTCTTCTAGTGAAGGTGAACTCAGCGCTAAGCGCAGCGCCTGGGGTGTCTGCGCCGCGCAGCTGAAGGGCGAGGCAGTAGAGACAGAGACACCCTTAGCTGCCAGTTCACAGGCCAGGGTGTCGGCGCGGATATCCGTGGGCAGTTCGAGCCACATAAAGGGTGCACTGGAGCTGCTTACCCAGCGCTGCTTGCACAGAATTGACCGGGCCATTGCCTGGCGCGCTATCGCATCGTCACGCTTTTGCCGCTCCAGGGAATCTACCGTGCCATCTTCGATCCAGCGGCAACAAAGCGCAGTGATCAGTGCAGGGGTGTTCCATGTCGTCGCGCGTATGGCACGTTCTAGTTTGCCCACCACAGCGGGAGGGGCGCAGATAAAACCCAGCCGCATACCTGTAGCGATATTTTTTGATAGTCCGCTGATATACACCGTGTTCTGTGGCGCCAATTCCGCCAGCGGCGGTGGGGGATCTGCGGCGAGAAAGGCGTAGGCGGCATCTTCCAACAACAGTGCACCGCTTTCGCTGGCTAAAGCTATCAACTGCTGGCGCTGTTGTAGATCCAGTACCCAGCCCAGCGGGTTGTGCAGGGTCGGCATGCAGTAGATCGCCTTGACCTGACGGCGCTGAAGTACGTCCTGTAAAACGTTGAAGTCAGGGCCGTCTTTCGTGATGGGGATCGGCGCTAGCTCGAGCCGATAGAGTTCAGCGACAGCTTTGAACCCGGGGTAGGTCAAGGCGTCGACGGCGACGATGTCCCCGGGGTTAAACAGCGCCATCGCGACTACCGCGAGCGCGTGTTGCGCACCACTGGTGATCAACAGCTGTGCAGGGTGTGCCGACAGCCCGCGGCGTGTCAGGTGAGAGGCGATGACGGCGCGTTCGCGCTCGCCTCCAGCGTGGGGTTGATAGTGCAGCAGCGCACTGAGGTCTTCGTTTTCACTCAACTCGGCGAGAGCAGTGCGCAGCAGTTGTTCTTGTGTTGGCAGCGCGCCAGAATTGAAATTTAGATCAATCATTTTCGCCAGTACGGCGCTTTGGTCGATACCGTTGCCCAGTGGTAGTGCGCTGTGGCGAACGAAAGTGCCGCGCCCTGTTTCACCGATTACCAGCCCCATAGCCTCAAGCTCTGCGTACACTTTAGTGGCAGTGGCCAGTGCGATGCCCTCGCGCTTTGCAATATTGCGATGGGTCGGTAGCTGTGTACCGGGGACGAGTTCACCTCGTCGAATTGCCTGTGCAAAACGCTCGACAATCGTTTTGTAACGTGGAGCGGGCATACGGTTTCTCCTTGTGCGGGCGCTCAGTGTAGGAGATAGCTCGCTGCGCAACAAGCCGCGCATTGAGTGACTATAGGTATAATTCATAGGCATACTTTTATGAACTCCACGCGTATTACTTTGTTTACCCAGGGACAAACTGAGGCAGTGCTAGCGAAAGTCTAGCTTTGATTATTTCTGCAGGCAGCAGTGTGAATATTGACTTGGCAGCCCTTAAAAAACTGTGTGTTTAAAAAGTGACAAAAATGCCTGCAAAGTCGAATATCTGAACTAGTATTTAGTTATGGGAAAAGCCTTTGGGCCTATGTTACGTTTGTAAATCCCTCGCTGATTTGCGTTTACCTCGCTCAGATTTTTTGCTGTTTCGATGTAGTAGGAGCTTGCATGATGACTCGCACGGTCACTTTTTTAGCTGCGCTGTTTTTTACCACATGGGTGCCCGCCAGCGAATTTCCGCTGCGTGAAATCTATCGCAGTGTCGCCACTATCGAGCACGCGGAGTTGGCACAGCGCGCGCAAGAGTTCTCTATTGTCGATGTGCGCTCCAAGTATGAATACGACACCTTGCACATTGCAGGGGCGGTACACATCAGCATGTCCAATGCCGGTTTCATCAATAAGTTAGAGCAGCTGCGCGCTGCGCGAGGCCAGCCTATCGTGTTTTACTGCAACGGTATTACCTGTGCTAAATCCTATCTCGCCAGTATCAAAGCGATGAGCCATGGCATCGATCAGGTGCGTACCTTCGATCTTGGTGTACAGCGCTGGGCACAACACTATCCCGAGCGCACAGTACTGCTCGCAGAGCCGATGCGCGATAGCAGTGCGCTGATCACAGACGAGCAATTTATCGCTCACAGTCTACTGGCACCGCGTTTTCACAAGATGGCGGCTGGGGATGTGATGTTGTTAGATATTCGCGAACCGATTCAGCGCGATTTAATTATCTTCGCCGATCGCGCACGGCTGACACCGCTGGACCGTGTCGGCGCTGCACTCAAACAGGCGCGCCGCGCCGGTGTGCCGCTGCTTATTTTTGACGCTGTGGGCAAGCAGGTACGCTGGCTGCAGTACAGGCTCCAGCGTGAGAAGTTCGAGGATTACTACTTTTTGCGCGGTGGGGTACGTGCGTACGCTAAGGAAGTGCTGGGGCAATAATGTATCTAGGACAATTATTTTGTTGTCGAAGACACTGCAGATAGACTGAGTGTATACATCTACAGGAGGTCACGCATGCACACGGCAATACTCACGTTTGACGGTTACAACGAACTCGACTCACTGATCGCACTGGGAATACTCAACCGAGTAAAGCGCCCTGGTTGGCGTGTCTCTATAGCGAGTCCCAGTGCGCAAGTTACTTCGATGAACGGTGTGTGCATTCAGCGCCACATCGATTTGCAAGAGGCTTGTGCGGCTGACGCGGTACTTGTGGGCAGCGGTATGTTGACCCGTGATGTGGTCGCCGATGACTCTGTGTTAGCGCAGCTGCAGTTGGATCCCGCGCGCCAGCTGATTGGCGCTCAGTGCTCGGGGGCTTTGATTTTGGCGAAACTGGGCCTGCTTGAAAATATACCGGCCTGTACCGATTTAACGACTAAGCCCTGGGTCGAAGAGGCTGGGGTCAGTGTTCTGGATCAGGCTTTTTACAGCACTGGCAATATCGCGACTGCAGGGGGATGTCTAGCCTCTCAGTATCTAGCTGCTTGGCTGATCGCGCGCAGTGAGGGTGAACAGGCGGCGCGCGAAGCTATTCACTACGTGGCGCCAGTGGGCGAAAAAGATATTTACGTCGAACGCGCTATCACCAATATTTGTTAAAAAAATGGCGATCTAAGGATCGCCAAGGCTGCGTTGTGCAGTACTGATGATTAAAGATGCGTTTAAACTCATCCACCTTATTTTGGCGTAGCTAGAAGTACATTTAAACTTCAACCTCGTCGACTTAAGTTGCCATAAATGGAAACATAAGCACATAATACGGCTCTGCTTCAGGGGGATTGTGTGTGAAGAGATTGAGTTTGTCAGGGCAGATCGCCGACGTGGATTTGAAACTCTTACGGGTGTTTAAAGCCGTTGTAGAGGCCGGTGGATTTTCTGCAGCCGAGGTTGAGCTTAATGTGGGTCGCTCGGCGATCAGCCGCTTCATCGCCGATTTGGAAGCGCGGCTAGATATGCGGCTGTGTCAGCGTGGGCGCTCAGGTTTTGCTCTGACCGAGCGCGGCGCACAAGTCTACAGTGCCACCCTGGAGCTGGTTCAAGATTTGGAGAAATTCCGTGCCAATGTCAACTCTGCCCATAGCCGCTTGGTCGGAGAAATTGTGGTAGGGCTGACCGATAATATGCTTTCAGCGCCGCACTCGCCGGCGGTAGCGGCGCTCGAGCACTTT
>JBMZCU010000025.1:0-18348 GCA_049613705.1 Pseudomonadales bacterium
TAAACCTAATAGTGATTTTATTCAGTGTATTGTACGCGAATAAAAGGTATTAGTGGCCGGTCATTATGTGCGGGGAAAAGGGTGGTTTTTGTTGGGTCTTCTTCAGAAACGACAGGCAATAAAAAAGCCTTAACGCTTGCGCGTTAAGGCTTTTTTTAACGATATAGTAACTTTATATTAAAGTATTAATTAAGCTACGAAACCGTCCATGTTAGCACCAGAAAGTGATGCACCAAAGTCGATAGTACCGACTAGAACAGCAGCTGTGAACTCATCTGTTGTTGTGCTAGCTGAAACTTCAAAGACTTTGTATTCGCCTTGGTTGTTATCGTTTTCAACCATGATGATGTTCTTCTGAACAGATCCAACGAAACCAGCAGGCTGAGTGCCATTTACGTTAATACCAGCGACAAGTGCGCCAACGCCGTTACCGTAGTCTGCGCTACCTGTGTTAGTATTTTGGATTGCTGCTAACAGTTTAGAACCTGTTAGGTTATCCCAGCTCTCTCTAGTTGCTGTTGCACCTGTGTCAACACCGTCGAAATTGTTAATAAGAACAATTTCATCTACAGAGATAGCACCAGTACCAACACCACCATTAGAGATAGTATTAGCAGTATCTTGCTGAGACTCAGGAGATGTAGAACCTGTAGTACCACCATCTCTACCGTTTAGGTAAGAACTGAAGTCAATCTTGTCTCCGTCGTTACCAGCACCTTCAGTAAAGTTGAAGATAGTGTCGTTACCGAAAATGCCTTCAAAGATAAGTGTATCGCTTGAGTTAGCATCAGTACCTAGTACAGCAACATCATCACCAGAACCTAGTGTAATCTTGTTGTCACTTACAGATGTACTTTCTTGGCCGGCTAAAGTAGCACCATTCTTCGTTGCGAAAGCAGAATCTGTAGCGTTAGCAACAAGGTTTACACCATTAACATCAGTTTCAACACTAGTTGCTTCACCATCTAGATCTGCTTGAAGTAAAGCACCAACAGTTGAGTCGTTATTGAACTCTTCCCAAGCTGTTTGCATTGCTGCAGAAACAGTTGTAGGAATAGTACCAGCAGATACGTTGATTTCTAGATCTGCTGCAGCAAACTCACCATCAACTAAAGATTTAATAACTAAAGAGTGAGCAGGTCCATCAGTAGCTACCAATAGCTTGCTTAGAACAGGGTCTTCGTTAATCGCATTTTTAATTGCTTGGTTAATCTGTGCTTCAGTAGCAACGTGCTTGCTATCAGTACCGATTGATACTTCTTTTTCGAAACCTAGAGTTTCAGGAACAGCAACACCGTTGATTACACCTGAAGAACCAGTAACGTTAGCACCAGATAGAGTAACAGTGATCTTACCATCTACCATGAAGTACTTGTTACCTGCACCGTTACCTTCTAAGTCATTAAGGTCAGAGTTTGTAGCGTTAACAACCCATGTTGCAGCTTCAACGTCGTGAGTATTACCTTGCACTGTCTCAACAGTTGCACCAACAGTCGCTGCACCAGTTACAGAAGTAACTAAAAGAGCGGGATCAGTAGTTGAATCATTGAAAGTAATAACAACATCTGAACCATTTGCAGTAGCGACAGCTTTAGCTGAGAATCCTGCATCTAGGTTCAATGCAACAACAACTTCAGCAGCGGCTAGAGCAGTAGTAGTAGCACCGACACTTAGAGTAGTTGTTACGCCATCAACAACGATGTCATCACCTGCGTTGGTAGCTGTAACTGTAACTGTCTGAACTTCAGCGTACTTACCTTGAACACCATCGTTGTTAGCGTAAACAGTATCGTTACCAGCGCCTGCGTCGATAACGAAGTTACCAGCACCTGTAGTAGTGATAGTGTCGTTACCTTCACCAGAATCTACAGATAGATTAGCGTTTAGAGTACTGTTCTTGTACCAGTTGTCTGTATCAGTACCTTTACCGTCGCCGATGATAGTAGTGATCTTATCATCACCACCGTTACCTTCGATGTTTAGGATGAAATCATCGCGTGTCGAAGTACCAGCAGCGTCTAAGTTAGACTTAGAGATAGACAGGTCAAGCATGTCATCGTTAGTACCTAGCTTGTATAGGAAGTTAACGTCATCTGCTTTTGAATCTGTCGCGAAATCCTTGTTATCCATGTACTTCTTAACAACTTCGTCAGATAGGTGTGCTTGGATGCTTACCTTACCTTCCATTGCTGAAGCGTCAATAACACGTACGTCATCAAAACCGTTAGCGCCAGTATCAGCAGCAGGAAGATCAGAGTTAGTTGTACTAACTGCGCCAGTACCCGCAACTGTTAGGTCACCTTTAACCGCACCGTTCTTGATGTAAACTTCACGTAGCGTGTTGTTAGTAGATTGAATTTCACCTAGTTGGCTTGAACGCTCAACAGTGATATCGAACTGCTCAACACCTTTAGAGTTAGATGTATCACCAGTTGATAGACCACCGATGATTAGATCGCCACCCATAGAACCACGGCCTACGTCGTCAAGAACAACAGTCGAAGTGATTAGTGAGCTAGTCGTAGTTGAATCACCTTTAACAACCGATGCTGAGAAAGCGTTGTTTGAAGGTAGACCGGCTGATGCATTCCAACCAACAGTTGCTGGCTCAATAGTGCCGTTTTCTGTAGTAAGGATGTACTCATCTGCTTGACGGTTCTCGCCATCTTTACTGATGAAGTCTTCAGTTAGTAGAGTACGCGTCAAGTTAACGTCTAATAGTGCAGCGTTAGTTTGCTTCTCAGTTGCGAATGCCGCTTGTAGTTGCGTGTACATTTGCGCGTAAGTTTCAACACCCGTTAGATCGATGTTTAAAGTAACAGTAGTACCGTTAACAACGAAAGATACTTGATCGTAAGGGATGTTTTCTAATGGCTTAGCTGAATCAAAACCTAGTGCTGTCTCTAACTGGTTACCTACGTTTAACGTGATAGAGTTAGAAACTGCCGCGCCGCTCTTAACAAGAGAGTGCTGGTCGAAGTAAACACCTAGGTCAACATCACCTGGATCTGTAGAAACCATCGCGATAGTGATGTCGCGAGTGATTTGATCCGTTGAATCGTTGTACGCAGCAACACGCTCGATACGTACGTCTTCAATTACAACGTCAGCACGTGAGTTGTTAGACTCGTACCAGTTAGTGCCTTCCATGCGCTCTGCATCGATAGTCACAGCTGTTAAGTTGTTGTCATTTGAGTCAGTGTGAACTGCTTCAGCACGTACAGCTAATTGCTCAACAGATTCAGTCGCTAATGTTACCGCGAACTTCTGTGAGTTACCGATATCAGCGTATAGTCTGTCAGTACCTGTACCACCGTCAACCATGTCGCCAGACTGTGCTGTGTTTTGGTTGTCGAAGATGTAAGCGTTGAACGTATCAGACTGTGCAGTACCTGTTAGATTGTCTTGGTCAACAGTTAGGTTAACAGAGTTGCCGTTAACACCGTCAACTAATGCTTTACCGTCGATAACTGATTGAGAATCAGCGCCAACGTTTGCGATAACTGCTGCAGCTTTAGCGGCATCGTATGCTTGACCCGCAGCTGTCGCCGCTGTGTAGTAATCAGCAACTTCAGTTTTGTTATCAAGAGCTGTGCTATCTGATAGTGCAGCGCCGTCGATTAGAGCGAACAGTAGACCGTCGATAGAGATGTCTTTACCGCCGCCAGTGTTCCAGTAAGCTAGACCTTCAGCTTCAGGATCACGTTCGAAAAGGTTGTTGTATAGCGCAGTGATTGCGTCTGGACGAGACATTTGGCCAATGCCCGTGATGTATTCATCTTGCGAGCTAACGAAGTTAGCACGTACTTGATCAAGTGTGATTTTACCGGTTGTGATTTCATCAACCCAGTAGTCCAATCCTGCTTTCTCAGCAGCACGTCCTAGAAGACCAATGTAAACTTGTTGAACTTGTTCAGCTATAGTAGCCATTTATAATTACTCCATTATAAAAAAATGTGTCGAATCGACTGAGGAATCCCCGTCTAAATTGTGCAAAGCACCGAACCCGTCGGTCCACAATCCGAAGATTGCACGGGTATCCTTTCTACCAGAAACAACATAATACATTAATTCTTAACGAATACTATACTCTAAGCACTCGAAAAATTAATTAATTGCAAGCATTTTGACAGGATTTTTAGCGGATCAATAAAAGTCGCCAAAAAACGGCTCCAGCCGTTAGCTTATCTGGTGTTATCAGCTATTAGCCTAGACCATATATAGGTGTTTGTCGTTTTCGCTAAGATAAATGCCGATAATTGCGATTTTTTTCGCTTTTTTTGCTTATTTTTGGCTAATGATGATCCTAATCAATTTTCTGCAGCGAATTTTGCTGCAGACATTTCTCAATTGCCAGTGCGCTCAGCAGGCGTTGCAAACGCTGAGATAAGCGTTGCCAGCAGTGAGTATTTAACCAATTTTGTTGGGCGTTTTGCTTGGCGGCCAATAATTGAGGGTCGGCCAGTGCGCTGAGTAGTCCTGTCGCGATCTCAGAGCTGCTCGTGCCTGGTAATAAATGCACGGCACTGGCGACATCTTCAAAGATATTGAGCGGCGTACAGAACACTGGCTTTTCAAGGGCCAATCCCCAGCGTACCGCGGCACTTGAGGACTCTTGAGTCTGTTGGTAGGGGTAGATAATACAGTCGGCTAGGGAGAGCCAAGACTGGGATTGCTCGTTGCTGAGGAAATCACTGATTAAGGTGACATCTTCCGCTAAGTGGTGTTTGGCGATCAATGCCCGACAGTTGGCCGCACACTCGGCGGAGACCGCGGCGGGGTACTCTGCATTGACTAGCAGTAAGTGGCTGTTGGGCTGGGATTGACGGAACTGGATAAAGGCGTGAATCAGCGCTTCAATGCCTTTGTGAGGCAGTAGGAAGCCGTAGCTGGCCAGTACTGTTTTCCCCTGCAGTTTGGCCGCGTAGCTAAGGGCGGGCTCTAACAGGCGCTGCTCCCCGGGGACTAGTTGTTGCACACCGTGGGGGAACAAAGTCACGTTATCGATAATGTCGAAGTCTTTCAGCTGATTAAGGTCGGCGACACTGTGTACAAACACGCGGCTGATTTGATTGATTTGCGGCTGTAAATCGCGCAAGGTTTTCAGCTTTTCACCCCAGTAAACATCAGCGGTTGAGTGCAAGGTTAGCAGTACTTGAACGCCCTTTTGTGCCAGTACCTGTAATAGGTTTTGCAGCGGCGGCAGGTCAAAGAACGAGAAGTTGAACTGAATTAATACTTGCTCAATTCCTTGGTTTTCAATGACTTGTAGCAGGTTGCTAAGATCATCATTTTGGCTTTCATTACTGACCCCTGATTGCCAGCAGCGGATCACGTTGGGCTGGTCTTCTTCAATCAGTTCTGTTTCGTAATTCGCCAAAATTAGTGCATCGGCCATAGCCGGTTGCGTGAGCAGTTTACTGTAAGTGGCAATTCCACACTTGCTGTTCCAAGTAGTAATCATCGCGAACTTAGGCTCAGGCGTCAGCAGTGGTAGTTCAGGCAGTTGTTGCATGGCTGCGATGCTGCGCTTGGCAACGGCTTGCCAGCTGTACTCGCGTTGAATGAGCTCGCGACCGGCGGCGACTTTAGCGGCACTGAATGCTGCTAGCTCCCCTGCTGAATAGGCTTGATAAAAAGCGCTCATCAGCTCACTGAGGTGCTGTGGGCAAGGCTCTACCCAGACCGAAGTGCCCTCGCTGATATGGCTTTGTGCACGGGCGAATTGATAGTCGATTAGCCAGCTGTTTTGCTCGGTACAAAAATCTAATTGGCCACTGTAACCGGTGGTGATGACCGGTAAATCGTGGAGCATGGCCTCGGCCATTGGCAGGCCAAAGCCCTCGCCTTTACTCGGTGCAATCAACACATCCCCCGCTTGATAAAGGGCGCGGATGGCACTGTCCGGTAGATCTTTATTGATCAGTATTACTTGGGGCGGCTGAGTGAGTGCGGCCGCCCAATCTTTAATTTCTTGTTCGATATTGTGATGGGGATTGGCAAAGGTCTTGATGATTAAACACACTTTGTCAGTACTGCTAAAGGCGCGGCCGTATGCCTCAAGCATCGGCGCTACCCCTTTGCGCGGGAAACACGATGAAATGTGTAGCAAGCGCAAAGTGTCTTGTGGCAAGGCCGGTAGTAAGTCGTGATCGGGGGCGACTTGTAAGATGTGATCGGCGCCATTACCGATGGCAAACACCGGACAAGTGACGCCGTTGTCGACTAAAGTGCGGCTCACGTAGCGCGAAACTGTGGTGGCAAAGTGTAAATGTTGGTTAAAGTTATCGATATATTCAGCGGGTAGATAGGACTCTTCCCAACCAAAGGATCCCAGGCCGTTGTACTTGCCTTGCATGGCGCTGACTCTGGGGGGATAGAGCAAGCGCAGGGCCACATCGACCGGTTGTGTCAGTTGCCCTTGCTCGGCCATCGCTGCAATATCGGGATTATCAGCCAGGAATTGCGGATTAGGTGCAAAATCACCGCCGCCTTCAGTGGAGTACAAACCGATTTCACCGGGGAGCAGCTTATTGAAAGCGCGGGACAGTTCGCGATTCACCAACGCTAAGCTATAACTTGAATCAAAGGGGCCTTCTAGGCGAAAACGCAGGCCTTTAGCGGCTGCAGGCTGTGGCATAGCTGCTGGTAATCGATCGGCAAACACACTGACCTGTTGCAGTTGCTCACAGTAGTGGCGAGCGCTGTAGTGATCGCAGTAGCTAATGGCGGTTTCACACAGCTCAGTGCGCAGTCGCGGGTTACGCATTAACTGCTCAAGCGTGGCGGCGCATACTTGGGGTTCAGGACTGGTTAGGCGCAGCCCAATATTGGGGTACACGGCATCGTCAAGCTCTGGGCTAAAAAGGGTGGTTAAGGCCAGCACTGGCAGGCGCATTTGTGCGGCGCGCAGTAGACCAGCGTTCGCTTTAGCCGCTAGACACAGATAGAGATCGGCGCACTGAAAGGCGCTGTCGAGTAAAGCCTCGGAGGCCTGGTCTATTAAGCTGATCGCGCTGCTTAGATTGAGATCTGCAATGTGCTGTTGTACTTGAGCGAGGTATTGCGGGCTATCGGCCTCTCCTATCCACTGCAGGCAAATGTGTGCCTGATTGAGCGTGCGCAAGGTAGCGAGTGCTTCAAGTGCTGCCAATGGATGGTTGTTGGGCGTGAGATCGCCGACAAACAGCAGTTGGTAGTTAAGCTGCGGATCTTGAAAGCTGTGCTGCGCTGTTTTTGGTACTGTGTTAGGTAGCGTTTGTGGCAGTGCCAATAACTGGCACTCTTGCTCGCTAAAACCGCTAGCAAGCAAACACTGCTGAGCATTAAGCGTGCCGGCCAATGCATAGCTAAACTGGCTGCGCAGTTTGCCCAGTAGCTCTTTTGCGGGTTGATCACAGCCGGTGCTGTGATGAAGCACTAAGACCGAAGGCACGGTTAGCGGGTTGTCCGCGAGTTGCGAGAGTGTTGCCAGATCGGTATCTGGGCAGTGCACTAGTTGCAATGGCTGTGCGCCCTCTTCTGCCAATTCACTGCTTATGTCAGGGTTGATTTCGCTGTGGAGGCCGGCCGAGCGCAATTGGCTTTGAATAAGCTGTAACGCTTGCATCTGCGTACTTGAAGATGAAATATTTATCGCTAATTGATGGACGCTAGATGGCTTCATAACTCGATACTCTCGTGACAGCTAGTTACACTCGCAGTAGGCGTGGTTTGTTGGGCTGTGTGTTGGAAAGGTTAGGATATTATTAATACATATTAATAATGATTGTAAGTGTATTGCCCTTTGCAGGCATAAACTTAGTTGAGTACAGGACAAGCAATGCAGTGCTGTACTCACAGGAGTTGCACTCACCCGATCAGCGGTTGAGTGCATGGCTAATTACTGATTGCCAGAGAGGTGCTGTAGGTCGGCATCGACCATTTCAGTAATCATTTCTTCTAGGGTAGTGCTGGCGTGCCAGTTCAGTTTCTCGTTAGCTTTAGCAGGGTTACCTAGTAGTACGTCAACTTCTGCCGGGCGGAAAAACTCAGGATCGATCACCACGTAGTCATCCATGTTGAGACCAACGTGTTCAAAGGCAATTTTGCACATGTCGCGCACGGTGGTCGTACGACCCGTGGCGATCACGAAATCGTCTGCTTCATCTTGTTGCAGCATTAACCACATCGCTTCGACGTAGTCTTTAGCGTGACCCCAATCGCGCTTGGCATCGATGTTACCTAAACGCAGTTCACTTTGTAGCCCCAACTTGATGCGAGCTACGGCGTCAGTCACTTTACGAGTGACGAATTCCATGCCGCGCAGCGGTGATTCGTGGTTAAACAGAATGCCGCTACAGGCGTACATGCCAAAGCTTTCACGGTAGTTAACAGTCATCCAGTGAGCGTATAACTTCGCAGCCGCATACGGCGAGCGTGGGTAGAACGGAGTCGCTTCTGATTGCATTGGCTCTTGAATCAAGCCGTACATTTCAGAGGTTGACGCTTGGTAGCAACGCGCTTGTGGAGACACTAAACGCACCGCTTCTAGTACGTTAGCTGCGCCCATGCCAGTCACTTGACCGGTCAGCAGTGGCTGCGCCCAAGAGGTCTGTACAAATGACTGAGCCGCTAAGTTGTAGATTTCACTTGGCTGATGCTTAGTCAAAATACGGATTAAGCTAGAGAGATCCACTAGGTCGCAATCTTCTAAAATCACTTGATCGGTGATACCTAACCAATCTAAACGCCAAAAGTTTACCCCGTTAGAGCTACGACGAGGATTTGCCCCGACAACTTTGTACCCTTTATCGAGTAATAATTTGGCCAGATAGGCACCGTCTTGACCGGTAATACCGGTAATAAAAGCAGTTTTAGCGTTCATGACATCCCTAGAATTTGAAGCTATATAAAATGGGCCGAAACTATAGCACAAAGCCCTTTGAATTAAAGCCCTGCTGTTTTGGATAAAGGGGCTTTAAGCCATTAAAGTTGTTGTTGATTATCTTTGATCAACTTTCTGGGGGGTGGTAAGATGCAGCACCCTTGTTAGGGGGGCTAACCGGATCTGGTGGCGGCGCGAGTCAGCTACTGTAATAGATCTCTATCGAGGTAATGAGGGAATAATGTTTATACCTGCCATAATGACCGGAGGGGCCGGCACACGCTTGTGGCCACTGTCGCGTAAAGAATTTCCTAAACAGTTTTTAAACCTTACCGCTGATAACAGCATGCTCCAGCAGACGTTGGAACGTTTAGAAGGCACAGGACATAGTGCGCCTATCCTACTTGCCAGCGAGCGCCATCGCTTTTTAGTCGCTGAGCAGTTGCGAGAATCAAATGTTCAAAATAGCCAGATCGTATTAGAGCCTTTCGGCCGTAATACTGCGCCAGCCATTACTTTAGCAGCCCTGATTGCCGCACGTGAATCTCCTGAAAACGTCTTATTAGTTTTATCATCGGACCACAATATCACCGACGTCGCGGGTTTTCAGGTGGCGGTATCCCGTGCCCAAGCACTCGCAGAGCAAGGTCATTTAGTGACTTTCGGGATTATTCCCGACGCGCCGGAAACCGGCTATGGCTACATTAAACGCGGTGCTCAGCTCGATGAGAACGGCAGCAAAGTGGCCGGTTTTGTTGAAAAACCCGATTTAGAAACAGCCAACAGCTATTTAGCGAGCGGTGAGTACCTGTGGAATTCAGGGATGTTTATGTTTAAAGCTGGGGTGTTTCTCGCCGAGCTTGAAAAGTATAACCCTGAAGTGTTAAGTAACTGCCAGCGCGCTTTAAACAACGCCCAAGAAGATCAAGATTTCAACCGTATCCCTGCAGACATCTTTAAAGACTGCCCAGATATCTCGGTCGACTACGCGGTGATGGAGCAAACCCAATTAGCCGCAGTTGTATCGCTGGATGTCGGTTGGAGTGATGTCGGCAGCTGGTCCGCACTGAGCCAGGTACTGCAGCAAGATGAGCAAGGTAACAGCTTGCGCGGCGATGTGATTGCCGAGAACTCGCACAATACTTTGATGGTTGCCGAGAGCCGTTTAGTGGCGGCGATTGGCGTTGACGACCTAGTGGTTGTAGAAACGAAAGATGCGGTGCTCGTGGCCCATAAAGATCACGTGCAAGATGTTAAAACCGTGGTCTCTAAACTGCGCAGTGAAGAGCGTCCAGAAGCGGACTATAACCGTGAGGTGTATCGCCCTTGGGGTCATTACGACTCTATCGATAAAGGCGATCGCTATCAGGTGAAACGCATTTGTGTATTGCCTGGCGCTAAACTGTCCGTGCAAATGCATCATCACCGCGCAGAGCACTGGGTGGTGGTTTCGGGAACGGCGAAAGTCTCTTGCAATGGTAAAGAGCAGATTCTCACTGAGAATCAGTCGACTTATATCCCAGTTGGCGCCGTGCATTCGCTTGAAAACCCAGGTCGCATTCCCCTAGAGCTGATCGAAGTTCAATCGGGCTCTTATCTCGGTGAAGATGATATCGTGCGCTACGAAGATCGCTACGGTCGCGTCGAATCATAATTCATATTCACAGCGTCAACTGTGCTGCAGGTTGACGCTGCGCTTTTCCATTACTTTTAGTTCTCACAGGATTCAACCGCATGTTTGCGATAATGCATAGCTTGTTACAGTACCGGCATTTTATTCTCAGCTCGATTCGCAACGAATTAGTGGCTAAGTTTGTGCGCAGCAAATTGGGTGGTTTGTGGATGATCATTAACCCACTCAGCCAAGTGGCGATCTACGCCTTGATTCTCTCCAATGTACTAGCCGCTAAACTGCCAGGCATCGAGAGTACTTACGCGTACGCTATTTATTTAATGGCCGGCCTACTCGCTTGGACCATGTTTAGTGAAATCGTCAGTCGCTGTCTGAATTTGTTTATTGAGAACGGCAACTTGATGAAGAAAATGAGCTTTCCTAAAATCACGTTGCCGACCATAGTATTGGGTTCATGTCTGCTCAATAACTTGCTGTTATTTATTGCAATGCTAGGATTGTTCGCCCTGTTAGGGCACGGCTTTACCAGCGCTTTATTGTGGTTAATTCCATTGACATTACTACTGGCGACGTTAGCCCTCAGCTTCGGTTTGATCTTAGGTATTTTTAATGTCTTTTTGCGTGATATTGGCCAAGTGATTCCAATTGTTTTACAGGTGTGGTTTTGGTTTACCCCGATTGTCTATCCGGTCAGTATCATTCCCGAGAAGTACCACGGCTTACTGATGAGCTTGAATCCGATTTTTCCGATTACCAATGCCTACCAGCAAATCATCGTTTACGGCAAAGCCCCAAGCCTGGATAGTGGCTTGCTACCTATCGCTATGATCACTTTCGTATTGTTGGGGTTGAGCTTGTTTTTGTTCCGCCGCGCCACTGAAGAAATGGTGGACGTACTATGAGTTTGATCAATGTTGTCGGCTTGGGAAAAGCCTTTGTTGCCTATCAATCTGAGATCCACAGATTTGCCCGCTGGTTTGGTTTTAAAACGAAAACCAGTGAGGAGAAGTGGGTACTGCGCGATATCAACTTTACGATTCAGCCAGGCGAAGCCATTGGCATTATCGGCCAAAACGGCACCGGTAAAAGTACTTTACTGAAGATGATCACTCGCACGTTAAAACCTTCTGCGGGACATATCGATATCAACGGCCGTATCGCTGCGATTTTAGAACTGGGCATGGGTTTCAACCCTGAACTGACTGGCCGGCAAAACGTATTGCACTCGGCCGGCCTAATGGGATTCTCAGCGACGCAGATTAACGCGGTGATGCCGGAGATCGAAGACTTCGCCGAAATTGGCAGTTACTTTGATCAACCGACGCGGATCTACTCGAGCGGCATGCAAATGCGGGTAGCGTTTGCAGTGGCGACAGCCTTTCGCCCAGAAATTCTGATTGTCGATGAAGCGCTGTCGGTTGGCGATGTTTATTTCCAGCATAAAAGCTTTCGAAAAATAAAAGAGTTTCAAGAGCTTGGCACAACATTGTTGATTGTCTCTCACGATAAAAGCGCGATCCAAAACCTGTGTAATCGCGCTATTTTGATCGATAAAGGCTCAGTGGTTAAAGACGGTGAGCCCGAGGAGATTTTCGATCTGTACAACGCGATTATTGCCGAGAAAGAAGAGGCTAATATTCAGCAAACGCTCACTGAGGAAGGCAAAGTAAAAACCTCTTCAGGTAATCGCCATGCAACTGTTGAGAGCGTACGTTTATTACATCACCAAGATCGTGAAACTGACACGGTATTCGTCGGCGAGCCGATTCGCATTGTTGTCGATACTGCTATCCATCAAGATATCCCCTCACTGGTGATGGGCTACGCGATCAAAGATAGATTGGGCCAAATCTGCTACGGCACTAACACTTGGCACACTGCACAGACCGTCACTGATGCCAAAGTTGGTGAGAGCTATCAATTTAGCATTGATATCCCCGCTAACTTTGGTACTGGCAGCTATTCTGTATCCATTGCATTACACGGCGACGAAACCCATTTAGCGGCCAATTATGACTGGCAAGAATTGTCACTGGTGTTTAATGTAGTCAACGGTGACAAAATCAACTTTCAAGGTAGCAGCTGGCTAGATCAAGCAGTTGAAATCACTAAAACAGCAAAGGACTCTACGCTATGAGCGCCCCATTTACCCTGCCAGAGATTCCAGACAACTCTATCTTAGGTCTGAGTTACAGCGGTATGCACGATTCAGCAATTGCGATCGTGGCCCCGGATGGCGACATTGTATTTGCGATATCTTTAGAGCGCATCTCACGGGTAAAACAGGATGGCCGCTACCCTTCTTTGCTGCTCGATCAGATCCCCTGGGATAAAATAGCGAAAGTCGCACTCTCGGTAGAAGAGTCTTATCTGAGTGGTCACGACGTTCAAAGCCTCCATCACCCGCGCCCTTTAGAAGTTGTCGCAGCCGTTGATCGCGCTCACGGTACTCAATTTGCTGAGTACCTCGCCAAGCTCGATAAAGCGCTGTGCTTTGTGCCGCACCATTTGAGCCATGCAGCTTCAGCGTTTTGGATGAGCGACTTTGAAGAATCACTGTGTTTTGTTTACGACGGCGGGATGGCCAACGAGGAATGGTTTGGCGGGCTTTACCAAGCCGATCGCACGAATAACTTAAGTATCTTAGACAGATTTGGCGCGCAGCGTTATGCCAACGTCACTTATGTGTATACCGCGGTGACTGCGGTACTGGGATTCTCCCCACTCAAACACGAAGGTAAGATTACGGGTCTCGCCGCTTATGGCACCCCTAATGCTCAGTGCGATGCTGTGTTAGAGCGTTGGTTAATGAACCCCAGAATGCTCGATAACTTACTGTACTGGGAAAACATGTACAGTGAAAAAGAGGTGCCACAACTCAAAGCGAGTTTGGCGAAAATCGCTGAGCTAAAGCAAGATTTAGTCGATGTCAGCCGCGAGGATCTCGCCTTTGCTGTACAGGCACTGGCCGAGAAACACGTATTAGAAATACTCACTCACTGGCGCGATCAAGGTAATGAATTAGGCAATATTTGCCTGTCAGGTGGTTTGTTTGCCAATGTTAAAATTAACCAGCGAATCAGTGAACTCGGTTTTGAAAAACTCTTTGTTTCACCACCGATGTCAGACGATGGCACCGCACTTGGAGCGGCATTACATATTGCCTCACTGGCACCTTCCTTTAGTGCAAAACGCGCTGAACACGTCTTTTTAGGCGCCGGTAGCACTGCTGATTACGTCACTGAGTTGATTGAGGCACAGGCAATCAAGACCGTCGCACTCGATGAAGAAGAGACACCGGCGGCACGGGTAGCCCAATTACTCGATCAGGGCAAGATCGTCGCGGTTTACCAAGGCACTTCAGAGTTCGGCCCTAGAGCACTCGGCAACCGTTCGATCTTGGCCAATGCCGACGATCCAGATATCAATCGCAGCTTAAACGAGCACCTTAACCGTACGGAATTTATGCCCTTTGCACCTATGTGCTTAAAGGAAGACGCTGAAGATTACTTCGAGAATATCGATAAAGTCGAGCACGCCGCTGAATTCATGACAGTCACCGTGAACTGTACGGATTTGATGAAAGAACTCTGCCCTGCGGTAGTGCACTGCGATGGCACGGCGAGACCGCAATTAGTCACCGCGCAATCCAACCCTTTTATCTTTGATGTGCTGAGCATTTACAAGTCACTCAACGGTAAACCCGCGATTGTAAATACCTCGTTCAACGTGCATGAAGAACCCATTATTTGCTCCGCTGAAGATGCCTTTAAAGGCTTTTTCGAGTCAGGTTTAGACTACTTGTATATTGAAGGTCATATCGTCGCCCTAGCAGACAATAAAGCCTTAGAAATCGAATTTTTACGCCGTAAAATGGCGGATTTGCGCGGTACGATCAAAGATGGCCGTCGCATCATGGCCGAGCAATATGATAAGAAGAATGAAATTAATGGGATGATCGCTATTAAAGAGCGCGCTTTTGCCGCTGAGATGGCTGAGGCCAAAGCCGCTATTGAGTTGCGTGATACGGAAGTTCAGCGCTTATTCGAACAGAGCAACGAGTTAAGTGAACATATTGGCGCACAAAACAAGCATATCACTTGGCAGGAGCAGCTCGTCGAAGAGAGAGATCAGGCGATATCAGATATGGCGACGGACATTGCACATAAAACCCAAGAGATTGCCAATAAGAACCAGGAAATATCTGATAACACTCATTTAATTAACAGTATTTATAACAGCTCTTCATGGAAAATCACTCGTCCACTTAGAGCATTTTTTGGCCTCTTTAAAAGCAAATAGACCAAGCTACCCTTTAGAAAAAGTCATCGCTAGAGGGTAGTAAAGTATTCACGCCGCTGTTATCTAAAGCATCATCTAACTCGCCCAAACCTACATCGTTGCGCAGAATATCTAAAATATCATCGTTGGAAGGTTTAGGATTAACAACTTCCTCTGCCGCTTGTTTTTCAAGTAAGCGCTGTTTAACCGCTTCGTCGGTTAATAGCTCTTCAAACATCTGCGCTAAAATCGGCAAGTCACTCACCGCGATGTTATCAATCAATATTTTTGAAGCAGCACTGGATTCGGTACCGTCATTTTTACCGCCGTTCCAAAAATCGATGAACAGTGTGTTGATCCCTAAATCCCCAGACTCATTCCACATTCTATCCGTCAGTGACAGTACTGTATCGCCATTGATAGTGACGGTCACCGAACCATTCGCTTCACCGGGCGTATTCATAACAATCTGTTGTGTCACAGTGTAAGCCTTGCCTATTTCCATTTTAAACGGCTCATCATTCAAGGTCATCGGGATGTATTCGCCCTCTGCTTCACCCTCTTTGCGCTGATCGTGAACGTAGAGATACATCGCGCCATCTTCCTTGGCAACAGAGCGCACACTAAAACCTTGTTCCACTTCTACTTCTACTTCTACTTCTACTTCTACTTCTGCATCAGTTTCAGCTTCAGCTTCAGCTTTAATATCGCTCTTATCCGCTATCGAAGGGATAGTCTCTTCGCTATTTTTCGGCGTAGCACCTAGCCCTGGACCTTTAGCATCTGCTACCCAATCGTGACCTTCTAAATAGGTAATGTCGTAACTGAAATACGCTTCTTTTTGATCGGCAAAGTGCTCTGTCGATTGATAGACGCTATTTGTTTTACCTTCGCCCAGCGTTAACTGGAGTGATTGATTACCGAGGTGATCGACAACTTCTGCCGAGCTGGTTAAATTGACGGATTTAGCAGTCTCCCCTGCATCTAATAGCAATAGGTTGTCGCCAAAGGTGCCCAGTGGAATGCTTTCAAAGTCTTCGCGGAAGATGAAACTTTCTTCGAGTAAGTTATTTAAGGTTGCCGATAACAGCTGCGCTTCTTTGACAGAATCTTCACTGTCGCTCACTTTTTTCAAGATGTTTGTTGCAGCTTCATTAAAGTCAGCATTGACCTTTTTACCGGCGCTATTAGCCGTAAACTCATCGGCTACTTTTACTTTATTCGCCAGTACTTGTGCATCGACGGGCTGATCTTTAGCGCCGTTCATAATCGCTTCGATCAAAGCTTCTTCACTGATTGGGTTGTCTTTTTCAAGCTCACCTACCCAATAATTGAGGCCCGCTTCATCCGGCTCGCGATTCAAAACGTTTTGATAAACTTTCTTCACCAGATCCGCAGAGCTCAGCCCCTGATAGACACTGGTATATTCTTCTTGTTCAGTGAACGCACTGCGCACTGCATCTAATGACAAGTTGCCGAGCGCAATTTGATTAACCCAATAGGTCAGCCCTGCATAATCTGCAGCCCTTCCCAGGATTCCGATGTACAGCTCTTGTACGCCATTTTTTATCGTCGCTACGTCCAAATTTCTATTCCTTGCATTAGATTGTTCAATCTAGGTTCAAGCACATACTACATCAGCAATCGCTTGAATTAACCTATACAAATATTGATATAAATATACAATGTTGTCTCTCGAAACCATTCACTACTAAGCTACTGAGAGACATCCGTTAATGAGAGATACTATCCTAGTCACGGGAGCCGCAGGCTTTGTCGGTCGTTCACTTCTTCCCGCACTGTGCCAAGCTTTCCCCGATGCTCGCATTATAGGCTTATGTCGTAAAAGTAGTCACTTAATCTCTAATGAGCAAGTTAACTATCAATCTTGTGACATCACAGACCCGCAGGCTGTACAGCAGATAATTCGCGATTTAAAACCTAGCTTCGTCATTAACTTAGCGGCCATTTCTCATATTCCAACATCTTTTAAAAATCCCGCGAAGACCTGGCAAGTCAACTTAACTGGGACCTTAAACTTATTAGATACACTGGTTGCTGAGAACCAAGCCTGTACTTTTTTACAAATCGGTTCCGGTGATTGCTACGGCCAAGCCTTTGCCACTGGTGAGGCACTCAACGAAGATAGTCCGTTCATGCCAATGAACCCTTACGCTGCCAGTAAAGCCGCGGCCGATCTCGCCGCTTACTCTTACCGCCAACAGGGCCAGTTAAAAATCATTCGCGCTCGCCCCTTTAACCACAGCGGCGCCGGTCAACCTGAGCACTTTGTTATTTCAGCGTTCGCTCAACAAATTGCCGCCATCGAAGCAGGCACCCAACCGGCGACTATGCAAGTGGGCAACTTAGATGCACAGCGCTGCTTTTTACATGTTGACGATGTGGTACAAGCTTACATTGCACTGCTGCAGCATCATCTAGACATCAATTCAGGTGACGCGTTTAATATCGTCGCTGACACTCCTGTTGCCATCCAAACAATTCTCGATCAGCTACTCGCTAAATCAAGTGAGCAGATAGCCGTTGAACAAGACCCTGAACGCCAGCGCCCTTCCGATATACCGGTGGTTAATGCCGATGCGAGTAAGCTAAAAAACCTCACTCACTGGGCGCCATCAACCAGCTTAGACCAACTGCTCGAAGAGATTATCGAGGATTGGCGAGCCCAACTTAGCAACGGTAACCAACGCCTGTTAATCAACAATAATCCCAATATCGATTTCAAAGCACTCAGCACGCGCATCGATAAAACCTTGGCAAATTATAATCGCGATTACCATCTGTTGACGAACACAACCGACAAAGTTGCCGCAGCGCCAAACATTAGTGTCACTCGCTACCCGCTGTCGATACCGGCACTACTGTCTTTAAAAGATGAGCACTTTATCCGCGAGGCGTTTTATACCCTATTACAACGCGATCCAGATGAGAGTGGCCTCAACCATTATATGAGCAAACTTAATAAAGGCGCTGACCCTAGAGCGATTCTCGCTGCTTTACGCTATTCAAAAGAGGGACGTGAAAAATACGACGATGTCGCTAATCCACTCCCTATGCTCTCTAAATATCGCCTGTTTGCCATTCCCGTCTTCGGTAAATTACTGGCTAAATCCTGGCGCCTTTACCGTCAATTAAAAACGGCCTAAATAACCGTTAAAACCTGAGGCGCTAACTGAAAGCGCCGCTGGGTTTAAGCGCTAATTTTCTGCTCGTCTACTACCGCAGCTTTATCTTCTTTTTTAACGATCTTCTCCAACAGCATCTGGCTGCTTTCCAGCCAGTTCATCCAGCGATAATCATCGGCTATCTTCAGTGATTCCGGAATGCCATTCGCTTCAATATCTAAAATTTTATCACTGAGACTCTGTGGATCATCCAGCGAGAAATAATCAATTTTGTCTAACCCGACTTCTCGGTGAATCGGCGTATCACTCGCCATGACTGGGAGCTGGTTAGATAAACTCTCAACGATCGGCAAGCCAAAGCCTTCAACAAACGATGGGAACAACAGCATTTTTGATTGCTTGTAGCAGTAAAGTAGCTCCGC
>JBMZCU010000026.1:0-18302 GCA_049613705.1 Pseudomonadales bacterium
TAGGACTTCGGTCTTATTTTTAAAGCGCGAGAGAATATCTAACAATAAATTTAATAACAAGAAGGAAGTCCTCATGACGACACAGCAAAAATCTTCACTGCGCAAAAACCTCACCCGTGCTGCTACACTGTCGCTGGCACTGGTCACTTCATCAGCTTTCGCTGCTCAATGCGATAAAGTGCGCTTTTCAGATGTTGGCTGGACCGATATCACAGCGACCACAGCTGTAGCTTCAGAAGTCGTATCAGCACTGGGCTACAAGCCTAGCACTCAGCTTCTTTCCGTCCCTGTTACCTACACGTCACTGGCTAACGGCGACATCGATATTTTCCTCGGTAACTGGATGCCCACCATGGAGGCAGACATCGCCAAGTACCGCGAAGCGGGTACCGTTGAAACAGTGCGCGCCAACTTAGAAGGCGCCAAGTACACTCTGGCAGTTCCCAAGTACGTCTTTGAAGGCGGGGTAAAAGACTTCGCCGATATCGCAAAATTCAAAGACAAGTTCAAAGGCAAAATTTACGGTATTGAACCTGGCAACGATGGCAACCGTCTCATTCAGGACATGATCGACAAAAACGCGTTCGAGCTAAAAGGTTTCAAGCTCGTTGAGTCATCGGAAGCGGGTATGATTTCACAAGTCAGCCGCGCGGCTAAACGCGATCAGTGGGTCGCTTTCCTTGGCTGGGCACCGCACCCAATGAACGCCAACATCGACATGGAATACCTCTCAGGTGGCGATGACTACTTTGGCCCTAACTACGGCGGCGCCAATGTTTACACCAACGTCCGTAAAGGCTACCTGCAGGATTGCCCTAACATGGGCAAGCTAGTCACCAATCTTAGCTTCACCCTTGAGATGGAAAACGAAATCATGGGTGCCATTCTAGACGATGGCAAGAAGCCTTCTGCTGCAGCGCGCGCATGGCTACAAGCTAACCCCGCTGTACTCAATACTTGGCTTGATGGCGTCACCACTAAAGATGGCGGCGATGCTCTTAGCGCAGTTAAAGCAAACCTCGAGATATAAATCTCACACCCGGCCTGCAAGGGCTGGGATCCTCACACAGCTCTAGTGGCGGTTGATCTCTGTATGTGCAACTGCCCCATTCTGAAACAGGGATATTTGGGGGGCGATCTCGTCCCCTAACAGCTGATAATAAAGAAAATTAGGCGCAAACATGAATTGGATTACCGAAAACAAACTGCCGCTGGGCGAGTGGATGGAAGCCTTTGTCGACTGGCTCACTTACAACGCTGCCAGCCTCTTCGATGCCATCTCGCTGACCCTTGAGTGGCTCATCCTCAACATTGTCGATATCTTCGTCTGGTTTCCGCCTTACGTACCTATGATTGCCACTGCAGCACTGGCCTGGTTTTTACACCGCAGCGTGCCTCTGGTGGTTTTTGTGGTCGCCGCCTTGCTACTGATTCTCAATTTGGGCTACTGGCAAGAGATGCTAGAAACATTCGTGCTGGTGCTCACCGCGACCTCCATCTCGATCATGATAGGTGTGCCCATCGGTATTTTCGCAGCGCACAAACCTTGGATGTACACCATCTTACGCCCCATCCTAGACTTGATGCAGACGATCCCCACCTTTGTCTACTTGATCCCAACACTGGTTCTCTTCGGGCTCGGCGTCGTACCCGGATTGATTTCGACTATTATTTTCGCCATTGCCGCACCGATTCGCTTAACCTACTTAGGTATCAGTAAAGTGCCCAGTGAGTTAATCGAAGCCGGTCGCGCCTTTGGAGCGACACCGTTCAAACTGCTGTACAAAGTTGAATTGCCCGCCGCGATGCCGAGCATTATGGCTGGTATCACTCAGTGCATCATGCTCTCGCTCTCCATGGTGGTCATCGCGGCACTGGTTGGCGCGGACGGTTTAGGTAAGCCTGTCATTCGCGCACTCAACACCGTCAACATTTCTCAAGGGTTTGAGGCGGGCCTTGCCATTGTACTGGTCGCCATTATCCTCGACCGCATCTGCAAAGCACCCAACGCCAAAGAGGAGGCTTAGACATGACGGCTATTAGCATTCAAAACCTCGATGTAATTTTTGGCACCAACACACAAAAGAGCCTGGAGCTGCTAGATCAGGGAAAAACCCGCCAGGAAATCATTAACACCACAGGCGATACCGTAGGCGTACACGGGGCCAACATTGATATCCAGGAAGGTGAAATCTGTGTCCTGATGGGGCTCTCGGGCTCTGGAAAATCCAGTTTGTTGCGCGCTATCAACGGTCTCAACAAAACAAGCCGCGGTAAGCTATTAGTGCACGATGGCGACAACATGGTCGATATAGCCAGCTGCGACAGTAATACCTTACTGCACATGCGCAGCCACCGTATTTCCATGGTCTTCCAAAACTTCGCCCTGATGCCTTGGCTAAGTGTGCTCGACAATGTCGCCTTCGGCCTCGAAATGCAGGGAATGTCTAAAGCTGAGCGCCACACTAAGGCCATGGAACAGCTCAAGATGGTCGGGCTCGATCAGTGGGCTGACAAGTTACCCAGTCAGCTCTCGGGCGGTATGCAGCAACGCGTTGGGCTAGCGCGCGCATTCGCCATGGATACCGATATTCTACTGATGGACGAGCCGTTCTCAGCACTCGATCCTCTGATTCGCTCACAGTTGCAAGATGAATTGATCGAACTGCAGCGCAACCTGAAAAAGACCATTGTCTTTGTCAGTCACGATTTGGACGAAGCGCTAAAAATAGGTACCAAAATCGGTATCATGGAATCGGCAAAAGTGATTCAGTACGACATCCCTGAAGAAATCGTACTCAACCCAGCGACCGCTTATGTCCAGGATTTTGTCGCCCACACCAATCCGCTAAACGTGTTGCAAGGCTCTTCGTTGATGACCCCACTCGACGCATTAGCTCAGGGTCGCGAGGGGCTTGTGCTCGATGAAAAACAGCAAATAGAAATCAGTGTCGATAGCGCCGACCAACTGCGCCAAGTCACACTGGCGGGTACTGCACTGGGCGTGCAATTTTGCACAGATGAGCAAGCCATTGAAGAGCTGAATCCACAGAGCGTCACTATAGTTACGCCGGGCATTTCAATGCGCCGCGCCATCGAGATTAAATACCACACGGGGATGCCAATCATTCTCGCCGAGTCGGATAAAGTTCTCGGTGCCCTCAATCACCAGAGTTTTTACCACGCCCTGCTTGGAAAACACTTCACTAACTAACCCTGCGGAGCCGTCTACTCGGCGGCTCCGACATTGCTCCAGTTATCCGCAGCGATAATGCGGGTGTAATGCTCAATAAAATCTTCGCGCATGCTTTGCGGCACCCAGCGAAAGGTCAAACTGCGGATATAGTTCTCATCCATCCGCTGCTCTTTCATCACTTGATTCACACGCTCAATCACCTTGCGCCCCCACGGATTTTTAGTGCAACCTACGCGGCCTATGATGTAACGTTCACGCATTTCACTGATAGGTATCATATAAACTTGCTTGTCAGGGTTTAGCATATTCCAGTACATCCCCTGACTTGGCAGCTCAATAAAGTAATCTATACGCCCTTTGTGCAGCATTTTAAACAACCCTTGATCGGTGTACGCAGAGCGCCTGTCGACGATGTTCGGGTTGCCGCTCTCGCTAGCTAAAATCGCGTCTACCTCGGGCCCGAGCGACCTGGAGAGATGCCCGAGCTTCAGCGGTGTTTGTTGTAATAGCTGCTGCACCGACGCCGAAGCACCTTGGGCAATCAACGTATCGTAATGTTCTTTGTTGGTAATAATTACATGTGTATTCGCCATAATAACGGCAATAGAGAGGTACATTGACTGTTCGAATTCGGGCGAGCGGATCAGTGCTGTGTGGCACACATTCTGCTTTTTCAGCAGGCGATGCATACGCTCCCCGTTGACCAACACGGGCTCGCTGTGGGCGTACTCTGGTAGCAGTGTCATTAAACGCTGTCGCAAACCATCAGCCGCACCCTGCCCTTTGTAGGGCCCGGTGACGATTTCATAGGGCGGCACGTCATACACCATCCACTCCAAAGTACTCACCGGTTCAGCCCTTACGCTCCCGATAAGGCTCACGCATACTGCCAAAGCAGCACAGTGAAACATCCTTTTCATAACAACTCCAGATCAGTATTAATCGCTATTACAGGCTACAGGTGGTCACTCAAGCCAGCCTTACTCGTCCCTACACTACAGCTTAGTCCAGTTATCCTCGGGCGTAAAAAAAGAACGTCAATTACTGTAAATCAAGCGTTTAGCCTTTAAAATTCCAGTGTACTTCGCTTTCCCTGAGGGGCACATGGAACTTAAATGGTTAATCGACTTTGTCGCACTGGTTGAACACGGCAGTTTTTCTAAGGCGGCCGAGGCTCGCTACGTCACACAGCCTGCTTTTAGCAGGCGCATACGCGCACTGGAAAACTGGCTCGGGGTCAGTTTAGTTGAGCGCAACCAATACCCTATGATCCTCAGCGCTGCGGGGCGCACTTTTAGCGAGCAAGCCCCCAATATGATCGCTCAACTCTATGCTTTGCGCTCACAGTTACAGGACATCGAGGCCCCGCGGGAGCAGATCAACATCACGGCGCAGCACGCACTCGCCGTGGCTTTTTTTCCGCAGTGGTTGCAGCGCTTCCCCGAAGAATTCGGCGAGAGCTTGATTAAGGTTCACGCCGAAAACCTGCACGATGCACTAGATGCCTTTGTCGCAGGTAACAGTGACTTCTTGCTCAGTTACGATAGCGAACTTAAGTTCGAACAACTGCAGGGCGAGCATATCGATTGCCTAGAGGTCGGTCAGGATACCTTAGTGCCAGTCAGTGCCACCGACAGTGATGGCAGCGCGCTGTTTGGCGCCAAAGACTCTCTTTCTATTCGCTATGTCGGACACCCGGAGCAGTCTTTCTTTGGCCGGATTATCCAAACCCAGTGCATTGCAAAGCTCCCTGAGGGCAGCGCTGCGCTACACTGGGTCTGCGAAAATGCGCTTTCCGAGGCACTCAAGGCACTGGTGCTCAATCGCCAAGGCATGGCTTGGATTCCACGCAGCCTCATTGAAGCGGAATTAGCCAGCGGTTCACTCAAAGAGCTCGAAGCTCCCTTTCAAAAGGTTGCGCTGCGGGTGGTACTCTATCGCATGCGCCAGCGCAGCCAAGCTCCCGCCGTAGAATCATTTTGGACATCTTTAGCCTCACGCCTTGGCGCAGACATACCAAATAGTAACTAGCGCCAAGTAAATAGGCATTGGCGGCATTTTCGACTCTCACACTATACTGCGTAAAAACTTAGTGAGAGCTCAGAGATGCAAGATTACCTCGATATTTTCAATCGTGTTGCCAGTGCCCACTGCGCACGTCAAGACGCTGTGGTGCAAGCGCCGAGCGCTAGTGAATTGCAACAGACACTGGATCTCGCCCTCGGTGATGAAGGCGCCGACAGCCAAACCTTAGAGCAGGCCGTCAAAGATTACCTGCACTACAATCCCAATTCCGGCGACCCCAACTTTTTCAAATTGCTCTACTCTGGGCGCAACGAGCCAGCGTTGCTCGGTGACTGGGTTACAAGCTTGAGTAATGCCACCATGCACACCTATCAAGTGGGGCCTGTGGCTACGTTGATGGAAATCGAGCTTGTAAAGCAGTTCAATCAGCTGATCGGGTTCACACAAGGTGATGGTTTAATGGTCTCAGGCGGCTCACAAGCAAACCTTGTCGCCATGATGCTGGCTCGCCATCGAGCCTGCCCTGAATTTAAGACCCAGGGAGCAGACGGGCGAAAACTCATCGCCTATGTCTCAGACCAGGCACATTACTCCGCACAAAAAGCCGTGAATTTACTCGGTATTGGCAGCGATAATTTAATTGCGGTCGCCAGCGATGAACACGGGTGTATCGACCCCGATGAACTCACAAAGGCAATCAAACACAGTAAAGCTCAAGGACATCACCCTTTCTTTATTGGTCTCACGGCTGGCACGACAGTAACTGGCTCCTACGATAGGGTAAAACCCTGCCGTGAAATTGCCGACAAACACGATTTGTGGCTGCACATCGACGGCGCTTGGGGCGCACCTGTACTGTTTTCATCACAGCATCGTCACTTGCTCGCAGATTGCGAACTGGCTGACTCCTTCGCCTGGGATGCGCACAAATTGATGAACGTACCAATTACCGCCGCGGCCATTTTAGTACGTGAACAGGGTTTACTGCGCGAGTGCTTCAGCGGGGGTGGTACCGACTACCTCTTCCACGCCGATGAGAACGCCGACTTCAATTTCGGCGTCAAATCCATGCAGTGCGGGCGTCGCGCCGACGCGCTAAAAGTTTGGCTGAGCTGGAAGGCCCTTGGAAACCGCGGCTTCGCTGCAAAAATCGATTACCTGCAAGGGCTAAAAACGCACTGTCTCAAGCAAATTGAAGCCCAACCTCATCTAGAGAGTATTGCACCTGCTGATTATCTAAATGTCGTTTTCCGCTATCGACCAGCGCACATCCAAGATGAGGAGCAGCTCAAACGGCTCAATACTCGCATTACTAAAGTGATGGCAGCCAGCGGTGGTGCCTATTCAGATTACGCCAACTATAAGGGGCGCACCGGGATCCGCCTCATCTTAGCCAACGACAAAGCGAGCAAAGTACATATCGACAACCTGCTGGCCGACTGCCTTGAGATCGGCGAGCAGTTGCTGAACAGCGGTGATTTCTAAACCGCGTTTAAAGCCTCGCGCTAAAGTGCTGCAAAGTAATCCTGTGCACAAGCGCTAAAATCACGTACTAAACGGGTCTGGCGCACTTGTGTTAAATGCGCCAGTACAACCCGCTCTGGCTCAATCTTTTCCAGTAATGGCAGGCAGCACACAGCACTGCCATCGTAACTTAGGTCACCTTTAGGTCGCGTACACGAAAGTGCCACCCCCTGCCCCGCCGCCACTAATCCACGCTGCATTTCAAACGAAGAGGTTTGCAGCTGCATCTGCGCAGTGAGGTTAAACCGTGCAAATAGCGAGTCGAAATACTCCCGAGTACGCGGCAGGTTTTCCACAATTAACGGCTCCTGTGCCAGTTGTGACAAACTGACAGATTCAGCAGCGGCCAGCGGGTGCTCGGCGCTGAGCATCGCATAGGGGGCTAGCGCGGTCAGGACTTGCTGACTTAGCAATGGCTGCTCTCCAAGGTCATAACACAGCGCCAAATCCAATTCCCCTTGGTGCAGCGCATCAATCATCTGCATTTGATCGCCTTCGAAAAGCTTTACCTGCACATCGCGATGACGCTCGCGAAACGTCGCGATCAATCCGGGGAGATAAAACGGCGCCAAATCTTTAAAACCACCGAGAGTAATCTCGCCCTTTAGATCACCGTCAAAGCTCAGTGTCTCCTGGCAAAACGCCTCCATTTGCCGCTGCAACTCTAAAGCGCGCTCGTAGGCAAAACGTCCCGCATCAGTGAGCTTGATCGGCTGCCCGGGGCCGCGTAAAAAGAGCACTTGCTGCAACTGATCTTCTAGCTGGGTAATGGCCGTCGAAATCGACGGCTGAGAGACACATAAAATACGCGCCGCCTCGCTGACACTTGAGTACTGTGCTGCGGCAATAAAGTAGCGCAGCTGCTTAAACGTTACTTGCATGTATAACCTATTGAAAAGTCATCAAGATTGGCGATGACCGCCATTAGAAAAAGATATTTGCACCGCTGGACATGCTAATACAAGATAGCGTCAAAGCCTATCGCAACAGGACATTAACAATGACAGCCGCACATGTTACACCCCAGCAAATTGAAGATTACCAACGCGACGGTGTCGTCGTATTACGCGGTGTTTTCAAACCGTGGATCGAACAACTCAACCGCGCGGCCGATCACAACATGGCACACTTGAGTGAGCGCGCTATTACTCACCAGAGCAAAAATTCGCCTGGGCGTTTCGTCGAGGACTTCTGCAACTGGGATAAAATTCCGGGCTTCAAAGAGTTTGTCTACCAGTCCCCGATGGGGGAGCTGGCCGCACAACTGATGAAATCGCAGCGCGCACAGTTTTTCCACGATCACTACCTCGACAAAGAAGCGGTATCTGGCGTTGCCACGCCATGGCATCAAGACATGCCTTACTACTGCGTAGACGGGGAGCAAACCGTCAGTTTCTGGATCCCTCTCGATGCGCGCACTGAATCAGTATCGCTCAAATCAATAGCCGGTTCACACCGCTGGCCCAAGCTCGTCATGCCCACCAGCTGGGCCAACAACGAGAACTTCTACCCCGACAGCGACGAGTTCATGGAAATGCCAGCAGATTTAACCGCCGGCGATGACAGCGCCTACCAAGTGCGCGCCTGGGCGGTTGAACCTGGGGACGTGGTCGCTTTTAACTTCAAAACCGTTCACGGGGCCAATGCCAACGTTGCCCCCAGCCACAATCGCACAGTGTCGTTCCGCCTAGTAGGGGATGATGCCCGCTATATTCAGCGCCCAGGTCGAACATCACCGAACTACCCCGAGATTAACCAGAGCAGCGGCGAGCTTCTACGCGAAGACTGGTTCCCGGTTATATACCACAAGGATGTGGGTATCCAGTGAAGCGCATGGATTCGCGAGAACTGGATTGGGACGTCTGATGCCGCGTTTCATTTGGCGTCCCAACCATGCAAAACTAAGGCTCTTTAATTGAAGCAGCACTGGTTGTTACTTCATTCACAGCCACTGAATTGTGACATTAACTGCCCTAGCTGGGGCTAGAAACCTTTCTAGACTATCTCCGCACACACTATTTCGCCCGCAGGCGAGCCAGAGCTTTTGTACTGACAAAAGCCCTGCCCCCAAAACAGCCCCAGCACTTCGAAAACCCTAAATATGCAGCAGCGTCTTCGAGGGTTTCCCCGGTATCTCGCGCGCTAATCTAGGCAGTAGATAACCCGGTAACTCTCGCTGCATTTGTCTGAGCAGCTCAACTGCTTCGTCATCGCTGACATCGAAGTGCGCTGCGCCCTGTACTCTGTCCAATACGAAGAGATAATAAGGCAGCGCCCCGGCGGCAAAACTTGCTTGGTGTAATGCTAGTTGTGCCTCTAAATCGTCGTTAATACCTTTGAGTAAGACCGCTTGGTTGAGCACTTGGCACTGTACCGCTGCGACGTTGCGCAATGCACGCGCCACTGCGGGGCTGAACTCGCGGGCGTGATTGGCGTGTACCACCAGCACTTTTTGCAAGCGGCAGTTGGCCAGTATCTGACACAGCTCGTCGGTGATACGCTGCGGAATTACAACGGGAAGGCGGCTGTGGAAGCGCAGTCGCTGCAAGTGGGCGATCCCCTGCAAATCATCGAGCATCTTAGCTAAGCGCTTGTCCGAAGTGGCCAGTGGATCTCCACCTGAGAAGATCACTTCTGTGATACTTTCATCCGCGCGAATGTAATCCAAAATACGCTGCCAGTGTTCCCCGCTGGTGCGGTTCTCGCCGTAGGGAAAATGTCGTCTAAAACAGTAGCGGCAGTTGATCGCGCAAGCACTGCTCAAGATGACCAATACCCGCCCGCGGTACTTGTGAATTAAACCCTCGACTGGATTACTCTGCTTTTCTTCGAGCGGGTCGCTGACAAACCCCGGCACCTGTTGCATTTCTGCACGTTGCGGTAATACCTGAAGCAGCAGCGGGTCATGAGGGTTACCCTTCTCAATCAAGGATGCATAGGGCAGTGGAACACGCAGTGCAAACTGACGGCTAGCAGCTTCACTGAGATCAAGCTGCGCAGGGGTCAGCTCAACAAAGTCCAACAGCTCATCCAGACGCTCCAGGGTATTGCCCAGCAGCCACTGCCAAGTGTGTTGTTCGACGACGGGGATGTTCATGCTCAGGCCTTGTACTCACAGAGGTTTACCCGGGTGCATACTGCACGGCGGGCAGGGCAAAATAATTGCCGCAAAATTTGCGCCCATTCTCCATTCAAGTAGAATAGCTGTCAAATTGAACGGCGGCCGCGCCGCCCGCAACATATACGAAGAGAACAGCATGGGATACTCAGCAAACCAGTTAAAGAACGGTCTTAAAGTACTAATCGACGGCGAGCCTTGCTCAATGCAAGACGTCGAGTTCGTCAAACCCGGTAAAGGCCAGGCATTTACCCGCGTTAAAATGCGCAACTTGCTAACTGGTCGCGTCTGGGAGCGTACCTTCAAGTCCAACGAATCTATCGACGGTGCTGATGTCATGGAACGCGACATGGAGTACTTGTACAACGACGGCGAAATGTACTACTTCATGATCCCCGTGACTTTCGAACAGTACGCAGTTGATAAGCATGCGCTAGGCGATACGGTCAAATGGCTGGAAGATAACTCTGTATGCATGGTTACCCTGTGGAACGACCGTGCGATCTCTGTTACCCCGCAGAACTTCATTGAGCTTAAGGTTATCGAGACAGACCCAGGCGTAAAGGGTGACACAGCGCAGGGCGGCTCTAAACCTGCAACGCTAAGCACGGGTGCCGTAGTACGTGTTCCCCTGTTCATCGAAGAGGGTCAAACCCTCAAAATCGATACCCGCTCAGGTGAATACGTCAGCCGCGCCTAATGCCCGCTGACACTCTCTGGCAGCCCGGCGCTTCTGTCGAAGCACTGCGGCTGCGCGCCCAACTCCTGGCGAAAGTCCGCCAGTTTTTTGCCGAGCGCAATGTCCTTGAAGTCGACACCCCGGTGCTGCAACGCCCTGCGGTAAGCGACCCTTTTATCGATTGCATGCAAGTCGATTACCGCCACTACCCTGGCGACACACCCCAGCCCTTCTATTTACAAAGCTCTCCCGAGTACGCGATGAAACGCCTACTTTGCGCGGGCAGCGGTTGTATTTATCAATTAGGGAAAGTCTTTCGCAACGGCGAGCACGGCAAGCGCCACAACCCCGAATTCACTATGCTCGAGTGGTACCGCCTAGGCTTTGACGCCGCACAGCTGATGGATGAAGTGAGTGCCTTGGTCTGCCAGTTGACCGATATCCAAGTCATAGAGCGCATCAGCTATCGCGCCCTGATCGCACAGCATACTCAGCTGGATATCTACTGTGCCAGTAACGCCGAGATCGCACACTACGTGCGTGGACACATAGAGATAGACCTCGAGGAGAACGACCGAGACGGCTGGCTCAATGTGCTGATGTCCCATTTGATCGAGCCCGCACTTAAAGGCCGTGCCGTTTTTGTCTACAACTATCCCGCCTCGCAAGCGGCCCTGGCGAGGCTGACCAAAGACGAACAGGGTCTAGAATGCGCCGCGCGTTTTGAGCTCTTTGTGGATGGGGTCGAACTGGCCAACGGCTATCACGAGCTCACTGATGCCAGCGAGCAGCGCAGACGCTTTGAGGCGGATATTATCCAGCGTAAAACGCTAGGCTTGCCCCAGCGCCCTTGGGATACACACCTTGTCGATGCGCTCGCACAGGGCATGCCAGACTGCGCCGGTGTCGCTCTCGGCTTCGACCGCCTGCTGATGCTCGCACTCGCCGAGCGCGAGATAAGCCGCGTTATCCCCTTCGACTTCAGCCGCGTCTAAGCGATTGTCCACAGCGCCCTTTAAAATACAGCTTGTTTACGTGGCCAAACCCTTAGCAGACACAACCACTTATGCTTGATACTTTTGCTCTCTTTGACCGAACTTTTCAGTACTTTTGATATCCATTAAGTTTCATTCACTTTTTGATTGAAAACAGTGCTTTTAGCTTGCCGATGCCTGATCCCGCTCGCTAAGATCGCCTTTTTAAAACTCTACAACCTTACAAGGAACACCTTATGTCGTTATGGAAAACTGCGTCTAAAGCACTCGCCACCTGTTCAGCCGTTGCCCTACTCGCCAGCCCGCTGCAAGCTGCAGACCTAGAGCAGTACAACGCTCAATGGCAGTCACTGATGAATAACAAAGACGCACAGCAGCTGAGTCATTACTACGACGCTCAGTCCCTGCTCGGACAATACCCTTACGATGCCAGCAAAAATCTCGTAGGGCTTGAGGCTATCAGCGGTATGTTCAGCAATGGTCCCTTCAATTTGGAAGGACTCAATGCAGACGTGGACATGCTGGCCTCTGCACAGCACGGTGACAGCGCAATACTCTTAAAAGCATGGAAGATCAGCTTTGCCAAAGGTGGTTTCTCTGGCCTGGCGCTGGAAGTATTAGATAAGCAAGATGCGCAGTGGATTCGCCGCATCGACCTCGGCGCTGGTGGTTTGAAAAGTGCCGGACAGTTCTCAGAGCACGACAGCGAGACTGATAACAGCGCCTTCGACAACGCCTACGCCCAGCTAGTTGGCGGCGCCAAGATTGCGCGCACTAACCTCAGCGATGCCGCAGCGGCACTGAAAAGCAGTGAAATCACACTGGTCGACAATCTGCTGAGCGTCGCCCAAGGTGAGACTGGACTGCTGATCTCTAAAGTGTCTACAGCGCGCGGCAACTTCCTGACCTTCAACGCGCTGCAAAACAAACAGGGTAAATGGACAGTGACAGCACAGCTGGTCGAAAAGCTGTAACAGCCAGCTCTGCAAAGT
Source organism: Pseudomonadales bacterium (assembly GCA_049613705.1). Classification (GTDB taxonomy): domain Bacteria; phylum Pseudomonadota; class Gammaproteobacteria; order Pseudomonadales; family Balneatricaceae; genus Rs1. The sequence goes on from JBMZCU010000026.1 coordinate 12,530, forward strand.
CAAAGAAAGTTAAAAATGGCGCTGCGCTCTCAACAAGCCAGCGCCATTTTTTTCAGCCCTGCAATGGCTTTGGCCGCTGTCTTAGGGGGCCTCTCACACATCTCTCGGTAAGCACTATCTAAGCCCTGGAGAAAGACTTCCGATGCAGGCCTACCAGAGAAGTCATCTAAACTCGGTGAAAACGTCAGCCCTGCGAGTTCGCAAAAGCGCTTTTCCAGCCCTTGGGGCCTGGCCTCGACTCGCTCAAACGCCAACTGCTCATCAGCGCTGCGCCCACAGGGGGTGTACCAGTAGTCAAAATCGTCCAATTGGCGTCTGCGATCGCCGGCGAGGCAGTAGTGCGACATCTCGTGGAGCAGGCTTCGCGGGTAGTTACTGCGAAAGTACAGCACGGCCTTTTCCCCCGCCTGCGGCGCGCGATAAAAAGGCTCATCCGCATCGCCACAGATAGTGAGCGCGGGAAACACCTCTGCAAAAACCTCGATCAACGCTGCACAGTACTCATCGTCGCTGAGACACACTTCCATCAATACTACCTACTCTCCAATTCAATCTGCGGCGAATATAGAGGGAAAGTCTGCCGATGTCGACTAGTAGTTGAGAGCTGCCTTAAGGCTGGCGCACCATAGCGATGTGGGGGATACCATCCTCGTCGTAGGGATCACTGCAGGTTTCAAACCCCAAGCTGGCGTAGAAAGCCTCCAAGTGCTGCTGTGCGGAGAGATAGATAGCGGTGTTGGGATAATCGCAGCCAACCACAGTGAGCGCCTGTTCCATCAACAGGCGGCCCAGGCCATCGCCGCGACAGTTTTGCGCGGTCAGCACTCGGCCTATCACGACTTCTAAACGCTCTTCGGTCGGGGCGAAGATACGCAGGTAGGCGCTCAACTGTCGCCCTCCAGTCTCATCCTGCTGCCAGCCGCACAAGTGCAGTGCCGTTTGATCTAGACCGTCGAGGTCCTGGTAGATGCACTGCTGCTCGACGACAAAGACCTGCTGTCGCAGCTGCATAATTTGGTAGAGTTCGGGGACGCTCAGCTCGGAAAAACTTTGGGTTTGCCATTGCAACATGATGAAGCCTCTCGCTTTTTTCATCATAGTAGCAAAGCGCAGCGAAAAATGCCCAGCGCAGAACACGCTGGGCACTATACGGCTTAGCCGTTGCTCAAGGTCTCGGCGAGGGCGGCAAAAAGGCCGTCGATTTTCTCGAGCACGGGATGCCCTTCGACATCGCAGCGGGCAGAGAAATCTTCGGCGCTCGGGTGCAGCAGGTAGACGCCGTCATCTCGCTCGACGATTGCCAGGCGCAGCGGCAGCTCTAAACTCATGTTGATATCGCGCTGCATCAGTTTAGTGCCAGCCAGCGGATTGCCGAAAATGATCGCCCGCGCCGGGGGCAGCTCGAGCTCGACGCCCACCGCGTTGGCACTGTGATCTATCTCTGCAAAAATGCTAAAGCCTTTATCTTTCAAAAACGCACTGCTGCGCTGCGCCGCCTGCGCGACATCCAGTGAAATTGCTACCTGTTTCATCGACTTCCTCCAAACTGTGAACTACTCAGAGCCAGAGTTTCAAATGAAGTTCCGAGAAAGCTAAACATTCGGTCAGTTTTCTTCTGGCAATCGCGCGGCCCCGTTTAGCGGCGTCTAACAGCTCGTTTTTACGGCGTGAAGCTGTCCATGTCATCGGCGAAGTGAACCTCGCCCTTAAAACGCTTTGCTATGTGCTCGCGACTCTCGTCCTCGCGACCGATACTCGGTGACATACGGTGGCTCAACACCACTTGTCCAACCTCAGCCTCTGCGGCGATTTGCGCGATTTTTGACGGTCGCATATGCAATCCGGCGACCCCGTCACCGGCCCCTTCCGGCACTGCGTGATGCGCCACTAAGATATCACTGCCCTGCGCCAACTTTTGCAGATTGTCGCGTCGCCCGCTCATGTCACCGGAGAAGGTGATAGCGCAACCGGCGACATCCACTCGCCAGGCAACAGCCGGCAGTTGGCCGTGCTGTACACCAATGGCCGACATGCGAATATCATCTGTCACTGCAAAGCGCTGAACGCTATCGGATGCGGCATCGGCCGTAACCACTTCTATCGTATAGTTGCGCTGCCAGGGTACAAAGTAACCACTCAAATAAGGGTAGGCGCCCTTCTCGCCAAACACGCTGTCAACAAAGTGCTGAATAGAGGGCATCCGCGCATTGCCCGTAGGGCCGAAGAGCTTGATATCCTCGATGCGCTGGGCGAAGAAGCCGCCCTTGAGATAGGCGGGCAAATCCGAGCTGTGATCGACATGCAAGTGACTCAGGGCGATGGCTTCAAGATCTAGGTAATTGGCACCGGCTTTACCGTAGTTCACACTTGAGCCAGGACCTGTGTCTATCATCACTTTGGCCTTGCCATCGACCCAGACTAAATAGCTGCTAGAGGCGCGCCCATCATCGAGCTGAGGGCCGCCCGAGCCCAAGACTTGTAACTTGACCCGGCTGGCATCGCACTGCGCTGCACTGGCGTTGAAACTGAGTGCTGCGCTCGACACGGCAAGCGCGGTAACTAGTGGTTTTAACATTGCATTCCCTTCAAACTGATTTATAGATACTTGTGTGGATTGCCCCTATCCACTAGACCTCAAGATAGAATCTCTAATGTCAGTTTAGTTCCGGGCTTCACAGTAATAAGCACCAGAGCGCTATCAGCGGCTGCTCCAGCGAGCGCATGCTGTGCAGTACCCCCGCGCTGTTGTAGACATAGCCGTCGAGCCCAGGATCGTGCCAGGGGCCGTCGCACTGGCGCCACTGCCCGGGACTCAGGGTGAGGTAGATCTCGCGTGGCGGATGGGTGTGATCTGGATACTGTAACTGCGGCTCCATCACTGTGACGCCAACCACCAGCTGCTCACTGTGATACAGCCCCTGTGGTCCAATGAGGTGCGCATTGGCGTGCCCGGTATTAAAGTGCGGATTGCCCTCGCTGTGGCGCGTGTACCAAGGCAGACGGTTTGCGTTGTGCAAAATGTAGCTGTGCAGATACTGCCGCTCGGGGCTCAATAGCGGCTGCGGCTCCTGCAGCGAGCTGAGCAGCTCGGGCGCGCGCTGTGCGCTACAGTCGCGATTCAATGCGAGCGGTGACATCAGCAGGGCCGCCACGTCGCGACAGCTCTGCTGTCCCTCCCGACACAGCTGCGCTGTCGATAACTGATCACGTAAAATGCGCTGGAAATCTTGCATTGTATCTCCTAGATGGTCTCTTCCCCGACGGCCTACTATAGCTGAGTTTGTATTTTCGCTAAGTTGGCAACCCAAAGGTTAGACTTTAGTAGCTTGTCCCCCTCACTTTCTTGAAAGTCCAAGGTCTTCTGCTAGCTTTAAAGCCAAGAGCTATCTGAAGGAAACGCCATGGATATATACGACGAAATCGAAAAGGCTATCTCAGCACACGGACAGTGGAAAGTAAAACTGCGCAGAGCAATCGATACGGGGGTCTGCGAATCGACACCAGATAAAGTAAAGCAGGACAACAACTGCTCATTTGGGAAGTGGCTTCACTATCGGCTCGATGAACAATACAAAGACTGTGAGATGTACCGAGACGTGGTCAACTTGCACGCTAACTTTCATCGCGAGGCGGGAACCATTTTAGAGCTCGCACTCAACGGAGAGCGCGAGCAAGCACAAGACCTTATTAAGCTCGGCGGCCGTTTTAGCCGCTACTCAGGCCAGCTCACCCGCACTATGAAGCAGTGGCAGGCATCACTGGCACAGCGCTAGCTCATTTTAAATTGATTGACCCCGGCTGATAGCTTCTTCGAGAGCTCACTCATCTGGCCGGCGGTATCACTGATCGTTGCCACGCTGTCGCGGTTATCGATATAACGCTGCTGAATCGCATCAATATTGATATTGATTTCGTGGACTGTCGACGTTTGCTCTTCGGTAGCCGCCGCAGTCTGCGTATTCAAATCATTAACGCTTTGCACCTGTTCGATAATCAGCGTCAATTGCTCGAGGATGGCACTGACACTCTGGTTAGTGTCCCCTGCTGAGCTTTCACTCATCACCACAGCTTCTACTGCATTTTTACTGCCCTCTTGCAGCGAAACAATCATCTGCTCAATCTGCAGTGTCGAGTGCTGGGTTTTTTGCGCCAGGGAGCGTACTTCATCTGCAACCACCGCAAACCCACGCCCTTGATCACCCGCGCGCGCCGCTTCGATCGCGGCATTAAGTGCCAGTAGGTTAGTCTGCTCTGCAATGTTCTTGATAACATCGAGAATAGAGCTGATCTCATTACTGCTGTCGGCAACCAGTTGGATTGTCTCCTTGGTCTTAGACAGATTAACAATCAGCGCTTCCATGTTGTTCCCCGCAGACGTCAGCTGAGAGCTGCCCAACTGTGCAGAATCATTAGCCCCACTAGAGCGCCCGGCGGCATCTGAGCAATTCGTTGCAACTTCTTGCACTGTTGCGCCCATCTCATGCATTGCAGCAGCAACTGCACTGGTTTCCTCTAAACCTTGCTCAACCTTAACCACAACGTCACCCGATACATCGTTTAGCGTGGTAGAAACACCTTGCAATGCACTACTGGCCTCACGCATATCGCTGATTAAAAGGCGAATGTTTTGCACTGTCGCATTAAATATAGCCGTTAGTTGACCAAGATCATCGGTGCTGCGCTGTTCTACGTTCACATCTAGGTTCGAATGTTCACCCAGTGCACGCATAGCCTCAGACAGCTGATTGAGCTGGCTGGCGATCAAGTTCTGTGTGTACATACTCAATCCCACTGTCAGTGCAATCAGCACCAGGGCTATGACCAACAGCTGCACAAAGCTGCTCGTTTCAGCGCTTTCTTTGTGCTCAACCAACTCTTGCAGATCCAGTGCCACGAAGTCCTCTGACTTTTTCAGTAAATTAATGCGCGCAGTGGCCTGATCAAACCAGTAGCCGGCATCCACACCAAAGTTCTCGCTTTTGAGCACGATGATAGTACGTATGCGCTCAACTTCCTGAATAGATTGCCCCTTAAGCGTTCTATTGACGAAGTTAACGCTTTTCTCGTCCGCCTTCTGTTTGAATAACTCAAGATAGCTCTTCTGTTCCACCGCTAATGTGATATAGCGCTCTTTCTGGCTTGGCGTGACAGTATCAAAACCGAGTACCGCACTCACTACAGCACGTTCAATTCCCGCGCGCTCTTTACCTTGTAAGAAGTAGTAGTAACTATTGGCAAGGCTTGCGATATCACGATCTTTAACCCGATTAGCTAGATAAAACGTGGTTTTTAGCATCAGGCCGTTTTGGCTAGTGTAATAACCCAGTGCATCTTTAGCACTGATCGATAAGTTATCTATCTGGCCGCGTATGCCACTGAGCTTTTGCAGGCTACGCTCAATCTCTCGCAGGTGCTGAGCGATTTCTGCACTCTTCATGTCTGCGGACTTTTCGCGCAGCACACTGTCAAACTCGCGCTTTAAGCTATCACTTAGTTTACGTTGTGCTGCTAATTCAGCGCTAAAGCGCTTACCTTTAGTCCCTAAATAGACCGCTGAAGCGCCCCGCTCTTTCTGCAGTTCGTGTACCAAGTTACTCGAAGCAATTGAAAGCGCCAGTAACACCTCCGCATCTTCCATGTTCTTAGTATTGCTCCAGCTTTTTGCCAGCGCTGAAATGATAAAGGCAACAGCCAACATCAAAGGCACCAACACTAATAACATCAACTTGTACTTGATCGACAAATTTCTAAAAAACTGCATTTCGAACTCCTG
>JBMZCU010000027.1:0-18226 GCA_049613705.1 Pseudomonadales bacterium
GCCGTTAGAAATGGTTTGCGCAATGTTTGTAGTGGTGAGCGTTGCCGCTAAGGTCATATAGCCGCCGGTGAGAGCTTTACCTAGGCAGAGTATATCCGGTGTGATGTCGGCATGCTCGCAGGCGAAAAGTTTGCCGGTTCTTGCAAACCCAGTGGCAATTTCGTCAGCGATTAACAAAATGTCATATTGATCACATAGCGCGCGAATTTCTTTTAGGTATTCAGGGCTGTAGATTCGCATGCCCCCTGCGCCCTGTACTATAGGCTCCAAGATGAAGGCGGCAATGTGCTGATGGTTTTCTTTTATCGCAGCCTTTAAAGCGTGTATCTCATCAGGGTTGGGAGGGCGTTCATAACCTAGTGACGGTGCACTGACAAAAAAGTGCTGTGGTAAGATATCGCTGAATATATCGTGCATACCAGTGACGGGGTCGCAGACGGACATAGCACCAAATGTATCGCCGTGATAGCCGTTACGTAGCGTCATAAGGCGATTTTTGCTTGTCTCTCCTTTCGCTTGCCAGTATTGGAAGGCCATTTTAATGGCTACCTCGACTGCGACAGAACCGGAATCAGCCAGGAATACCTTCTGCAGCGCGGACGGTGTCATGGCGACTAATTTTTGCGCAAGTTCAACGGCAGGCTGATGAGTAATACCGCCAAACATAACGTGCGACATTTTATCTATTTGGTCATGTGCCGCTGCATTAAGGGCTGGGTGATTGTACCCGTGAATAGTAGACCACCAGGAGGACATACCATCGATCAGTACTGTGCCGTCACTCAGTGTGAGGTGCACGCCCTCTGCAGATGTAACGGGGTAGCACGGAGTGGGCTTAGTCATGCTGGTATAGGGGTGCCAGATGTGTTCACGATCAAAGGCGAGTTGTTCCGGAGTCATATTTGCTCCTCCAAGGTCATCGTTTCAGTTGGTGGCAGATTAAACGCAATATTCTAAGTGTTGTACAGTACGCGGCGTGATTGCACAGTGTTTAGCGTGGTTTAACCGAGCAGACGCTGATCTGCGAGTCGCTGATTTGCCATTCAATGTTTAAATCGTGTAAAGCAATGCCGTAAAGTTTGTTCGGGTCTTTGTGATATGCAGGTCTAGGGTCGCAGCGCAGCACTTGCGTTATCTGTTGTGCTAAATCCACTGCGTGATCGGCGAGGTATTGTTGGCAGTAGAGGCGAGCTTGCTCACTAAATATAACGGGTTGAGCCAATGTGTCGAAGCTGGGAGCAAATTCGCTGTGCGCATCTTCGATAGCATCACTGTAGGGAACATAAGGTTTAATATCGATGATAGGTGTTCCATCAAGTAAATCGGCGCCGCTTACAACGATGGAAGTGCCTTGGCTACCTGCATCAATTGATACAATTCTAACTGCTGACATGCCAATGGGATTGGGCCTAAATGGTGCGCGAGAGGCAAAGACTCCTATTTTTTGATTGCCGCCTAAGCGCGGTGGTCGTACCTTGGCTTTCCAGCCCTTGTCGAGGCATTGATCAAACACAAATACCAACCATAAGTGACTAAACTGCGACAACTCACTTACGGTATCTTGGTGATTAAAGCCTTCCGCGAGCTCTATGGTCGCTGTAATACTATCCGCAAGGCCCGGTTGCCGCGGAATACCGAACTTCTCTCGATAGGGAGAGCGTAGAGTCGCTATTTGCTGAAAAGTAAAGTTAGTTGCTGTCTGCATAGGAAGTCTCTAACGCTAATATAGATTGGTGATGCCATCGTAGAACAGTTTTGCGCCGGTTAAAAACAGAAACAAGTAGCAAAACTTAAAGACTTGCTCACCGCTGATTCGCTGGTGCAAATGAAAGCCTAAACGCACGCCTATAGGGGCGAAAATAGCCAGGCTTAATGAGGTTAATAGGTTCTCTGCGTCTAATTGATCTAGAGAGTAATAGGGGATTAATTTTGCGTAGTTGATACAGGCAAAAAAGATAATAGTGGTCCCTGCAAAGACTGATTTTTGCATGCCCAGTGGCAGTAGATAGGCGTTTGCCGGTGGCCCGCCGGCGTGTACGCCAAAGCTTGTAAACCCAGAGAGAATGCCCCAAAAGCCTCCGCGCAGATAGCTTGCCCGAGGCTGGCTTTGGTATTTAGGCGCTAGCCAGTGATGCAGTGTGAAGCTCAGTGCGATTAACCCGACGAGAACGCGGATTTGATCTTCATTGAAGTACTTAAAGGTAAAAGTGCCAAGCGCTATACCTAACAGCGCTGCCGGCAAGATTGTTTTAAGGATTTTCCAGTCACCCTTGCCGCGAAAATGCCACAGGCTAAAAATGTCCATTAAGCAGAGTATAGGAAGCATAATAGAGGCAGCTTGCACCGGGGAGATGACAAGCGACATGATGGGAACGGCCATAACACCTAGCCCGCCGCCAAACCCGCCTTTGGATATACCGACAATCAAAATGGCTGAAATTGCGGCGAGATAAAAGAGTGGATCGCTAATCATTGACAAGATGCTGTTTTAAAAAGCTGCATTATGCGTCCTTTTGTTTATTTTTGCAGTATGCCTATGTTTTAAAAGCTTTTAGAGGGTGCTAGTTGCGATGTGTTTTGTGGTGATCGCTTGCAGTGCGTGCAAGTACCCAAATATCAACAGTGTGGGCGCCGGACTTTTTCAGCTCTGTGCTAATTTCGCTGACAGTTGCGCCTGTCGTCATGGTGTCATCGACAATCGCAAGATGTCGATAATTGTGATCAGGGCATTGGAATGCGTGCTTTAAGTTTTGTCTGCGCGATTTGCCACTCAGATCAGATTGGCGTTGGGTTTCCCTGTGTTTGCGGCAAACGTGCCAGGCAATTTCGAGCTGAGTTAGGCGAGCGAGCTGTACGGCTAAATATTCGCCTTGGTTATAGCCTTTGCTGAGTAGTCGACTTTTTGAGTGAGGCACAAAGATGATTGCTTCAGGTAAAGGGTTCAGGGATATTTTTGAGTATAGGCAGGCGGCAAGCCAGTTTAAATGGTAGCTGTTATTGGCGAGTTTAGTCTTTTGCAATAGCTTGTCGATTGGAAACGCATAGCGAAATACACTCGTGACACTGTCGAAAGAAGGCGGTGAGGCTTGGCACTGTGCGCATATTGGGTGTTGTTCTGCATTGGCAAGGGGCAGTGCGCAGCGTTCGCATTGATGCGTGAGCCAGGGTAAATCCGCACGGCAGGCTTCGCAGATATTGAGATTGTCAGAAAGTACAGCATCACAGAGAAGACAGTGCTGTTTGATAATTGAGCAGATGTTCTTTTTGGGCGTGTGCATAAGTTGACAGCTCCTCTGCGAGCTTTATCATAGGCGTCCTTAGATCTTATCTATTATATATCCACCCTTGGAGAAGAGTTTAATGCAAGCTGACAATCAAGTGCGCCACGACTGGGAAAAAGAAGAAGTGCAAGCGCTCTTCGCTATGCCCTTCAATGATCTGCTGTTTAAAGCGCAAACTATTCACCGTCAGCACTTTGATCCAAATGAAGTACAAGTCAGTACGTTGCTGTCAATCAAGACCGGTGCCTGCCCAGAGGATTGTAAATACTGCCCACAGAGTGCGCGTTACAATACAGGGCTTGAGCGCGAGCGGCTGATGGAGGTTGAGGCGGTCATCGCTAAAGCACGGCAAGCTAAGGCATCAGGCTCAACACGGTTTTGTATGGGCGCAGCTTGGAAGCATCCCCACGAGCGCGATATGCCCTATGTTGAGCAAATGGTTAGAGAAGTTAAGGCTCTGGGGCTAGAAACCTGTATGACATTGGGGATGCTCGATGAGAGTAAAGCAGGGCGTCTGTCAGAGGCAGGCTTAGATTACTACAACCACAATCTAGACACCTCGCCTGAGTATTACGATAAAATTATCACCACTCGAAGCTATCAAGATCGTTTGGATACGCTGCAAAATGTTCGCGATGCCGGAATGAAGGTCTGCAGTGGAGGGATCTTGGGGATGGGAGAAACCGCTGGAGATCGCGTTGGTCTTCTCATGCAGTTGGCCAATATGCCAACTCACCCTGAAAGTGTCCCTATCAACATGTTGGTTAAAGTTGCTGGCACGCCGATGGAAAATGTCGAAGATCTGGATAATTTGATTTTTGTTCGCACGATAGCGGTTGCGCGAATTATGATGCCAAAATCGCATGTTAGGCTTTCAGCTGGACGCCAGGCGATGTCAGATGAGATGCAGGCGATGACATTTTTTGCCGGTGCCAACTCGATTTTCTATGGTGAGTGTTTGTTGACAACACCAAACCCTGAAACGCACAAAGATTTGCTGCTCTTCAAGCGCCTGGGAATTAATCCAGAACAGGGAATATCTGAAAACGATGAGACTCAAGAGGCGATGCTGCTCAACGATATTCAGAAGCAGCAAGATGAGCAGCACTGTTACCCCGCATAGTTTATCCCTCGATGCGGCTCTAATCGCCGCATCAGCCACTTCTTTATCCGTATAGGCTAACCCCATGTCCTTCGACGATTTGCAACGTGAGCTTGATTCGCGGCGAGATAAGGCGCTCTACCGTGAGCGAGAGATTTTGCAAAGTGCTCAACAGCCTCACATAAAAAGTGCCAGCGGCGAATATCTGAGCTTTTGTTCAAATGATTACCTAGGGTTGGCAAATCACCCGCGTATAGTGGAAAGCTTCAAAAACGCAGCCGATGTCTTTGGGGTCGGCAGTGGTGCTTCTCATATGGTGACAGGGCATAGCTACCATCATCAAGCGCTTGAAGAAGAGCTCGCTGAATTTACAGGTCGCGATAGAGCGCTGCTTTATACCAGTGGCTATGCTGCTAATACGGGCGTTATCGATGCCTTACTGAAGCGTGGTGATGCTGTTTTCCAGGACAAGCTAAATCATGCATCACTCTTGGATGGAGGCTTGCTGAGTGGAGCAAAATTTCAGCGTTATCTGCACTGTGATATGGAAAGTCTCGCACTGAAGCTGGAGTGCAGCGAGGCACGGCGTAAATTAGTGGTGAGTGACAGTGTCTTTAGTATGGATGGCAATGTCGCTGATATAGAGGGATTAGTGGCACAGGCTAATACTCATGAAGCTTGGTTGATGCTGGATGACGCGCACGGTATCGGGGTGCTCGGCGAAACGGGCGGGGGAGTCGCCGAACATTACGGCTTAGATCAGCAGCGTTTACCTGTGCTGGTGGGAACGCTGGGCAAAGCATTTGGCACCAGCGGCGCTTTTGTCGCTGGTAGCGAGGCGCTTATTGAAACATTGATACAATTTTCACGCAGCTATATCTACACCACGGCCATGGCTCCGGCAGTGGCGGCCGCAACGCGTACCAGTTTGAAGCTGGTACAGAGCGAAACGTGGCGTCGTGAGCATTTAAAAGAATTGAGTGCTATGTTCGCTTGCGGATGTCGCGAACTCGGGCTAACTGTGTTGCCCTCACAAAGTGCTATTCAGCCTATTATGATCGGCAGTGAATCCCGTGCATTAGCCGCCAGTGAGGCGCTAGCTAAGAATGGGATCATGGTGAAAGCAATAAGAACACCCACAGTGTCAACAGGTAAAGCGCGTTTGCGTGTCACTTTAAGTGCTGCCCATACCAAAGAACAAGTGCAATGTCTGTTAAATGCGTTGGCACAGATACAACAAGAGATAAACCTTGACTATATACCATGAAGAGTTTCCGGTTGAGCGCCCGCTGGGGACATTGGTCTTTCTACACGGCTGGGGTTCTAGCAGTGATATCTGGCACGATTTTATAGCACAGTTCAAAGAGCGTTATCACTGTATCTTAATTGATTTGCCAGGGATGGGGCGCTCAATTGGCGAGCCGGCAGCTGAAACGTCTGCAGATATGGCTGATCAAATTGCCCACCTTGTTCCACTAGGCAGCGTTGTTGTGGGTTGGTCACTCGGCGGTCAAGTTGCAGTGGCAATGGCCGAACGAATGCAAACCCTAAGTGCTGTTATTACCATTGCTACAGGACCGTGCTTTGTTGAAAAAACTGATTGGTCAGCAGGTATGATGCCGGATGTATTTAATGGGTTTGTCCTTGCGTTACAGCAGCAGCGTGAAAAGACATTGCAGCGTTTCATGCTACTGCAGGCGAAGGGTGGGGAGGCTGCAAAGGAAGTCGTTGCGCAGTTGCGCAAGGCTTCACACTACAGTGAGCAGCAGAGGCTAAGTGAGGCGCTGGAGCTACTGCGTGAAGACTGTCGAGCATCGTTTGATGCGCTGAGTCTGCCCGTACTACACATATTTGGTGAGAAGGATGCACTGGTTGATGTGCAAGTCGCAGAGCAGATAGTAAACGCGAACCGGGCGTGTAAAGTGATTGCACAAGCGGCCCACTTACCTTTTATTTCACACAGTGGGGATGTCTCAAGCGCAGTGTTGGGTTTTCTAGATTCGCTACAGGTGGAGGCTTAATGGGCGCCCAGATTGATAAGGTTAAAGTGGCGCAGTCGTTTAGTCGTGCAGCAGCGACTTATGACAGTGCAGCAGGGCTGCAAAAAGCAGTGGGGAAGGAGCTGCTGAAGCGATTGGATGCGGTTGATGGCCTTTTGCCTCAGGTTATGGATCTAGGCTGTGGAACGGGGTATTTCTCCCAGGCATTGGCTGAGCGCTTTGGTGTGGACCAATTACTGTGTTTGGACATTGCTGAGGGAATGCTGCAGCACGCTCGCAATGAAGCGGCCCTCGATGACGCTAGCTGGTTGTGTGCGGATGCTGAATCATTGCCGTTAAAAAATGATAGCTTGGGGTTGGTGTTTTCCAGCTTGGCGTTGCAGTGGTGTGAAAATACAACGCTCTTATTTTCAGAAATTGGCAGGGTGCTTCGCCCGGGAGGGGTCGCCTGTATCTCCACTCTTGGCCCCAAAAGCCTATGGGAGTTACGTGAAGCTTGGCAGCATGTAGATGAGCACGTTCACGTCAACCGTTTTATTCCAGTGGAAGATTTATGCCAAGCGCTGCCGCAGGAGCTTGTGGTCGAAAGCTGTGAAACGCAGTTGCGTATTTTGCAGTACAGTAAGCTGCGTACATTAACTGATGAATTAAAGAAAATCGGTGCACATAATATGAATGCAGGTGAAGCAAAGGGCCTGACAGGACGTGAAAAAGTGCAGCAGTTTAAGGCGAATTATGAGCGCTTTCGCAGTGAGTGCGGCTCGCTGCCTGCGAGTTACGAGGTTTACTACTTAGTGTTGAGGAAGAGAGATGATGCGGCGTAAGTTTTTTATTGCAGGTACAGACACTGATGCGGGCAAGACGTTTGTCAGTTGCGCGCTGTTAGAAAAAGCAAAATCTCTTGGGTTGAGCTGTTATGGTTTGAAACCGGTTGCTGCTGGCTGTGAGGATCACGGTGAAGGTTTACGCAATGACGATGCGCTCAAACTTATGGAAAGCGCGAGTATCGAGCTAAGTTACACACAAGTAAACCCGGTTGCGCTAAAGCCTGCAATAGCACCTCACGTCGCTGCTAAGCAGATCGGGATAACGCTAAATGCATCGCGCATTGTGGGTTTTTGCCAGGGCGCGTTGACTGTAAAGGCTGATATCGCTTTGATCGAAGGGGCCGGAGGTTGGCGAGTACCGCTTAATGCTAGGGAAACGTTAGCAGAAGTGCCCAGGCAGCTGAATTTGCCGGTGATCCTCGTCGTGGGGGTAAAGCTTGGGTGTATCAACCACGCACTGTTGAGCGTCGAGGCAATTGCAAGGGATGGTCTGACGCTTGCAGGTTGGGTTGCCAATCACATCGATCCGGAAATGTCGTGTAGCAGTGACAGTGTGGAGACATTACAGGCGGCCATCAGCGCTCCGCTGCTCGGTCGCATCCCTTATATAGAGGGCGCTGAAGCGACAAGTGCCGCAAGCTACCTGCAGCTGGAGGAAATTCTTTAGCGGAAAATAAAAAAAAATTTCCTTTGGCTGAAAATTGAGCTATTCTGAAATAACAGGGAAAGAATTTTTTATGCTCATTAAAGCGCTGAGGTGGTTGCCATGAATGTTACTAATGCTTTGCAGACTGGTTTGATAGGTCTCAATCGAGGTTTAGATAACAACCCGAGAGCCTCCAGTGATTTTCAAGGGGTGGGTAAAGCTGATATTCCCGAGCTAGCCTCTGGCAGAGAGTTGGATAATGCCGTGGCGGAAACAACGCTCGAGGCAAATACAGCCGCTGCTAGCACAAAGGTTGTCACCAGTGTCAGCGACGTGCTGGGCACGAACATAGATGTAGTTGTATAGCGCGCAGTCGCTGAGGAGCCTTCTATGGAATTACAAAGCCCGCCCCTTCACTCTAGCGTAGATGCCGCCTTTACTGGTGGTGCAGCGCAAAATAGACTTGTTTCTTCCATCCTTCTCGATCCTTCCTCGCAAGAACGTAGCACCAATGTTGATGAGCTTCTGCTGGCGAGGGCTGGAAAAGTATCTCGGCAAAACGCAGTTGAGCAACTGGCAGTTGGCTCTGAAGCTGCTGCTGCTGTGTACGATAGAGTAGGCGCCTCAAGCGAGCAATCTGAAGTGGGAAGTTCAGCAGAGATGGTCAGCCGTGCTAGAGCGGCGAAGCTTGAATCGGAGCAAGCTGAGTTGCAAGTAACTCGAGAGTTAGCAGCAAGGGATAGGGAAGTCAAAACTCACGAACAGACTCACGCCGCAGTCGGGGCCCCCTATACTAGCTCCCCGAGCTACACTTATACCAATGGCCCAGATGGCCGACTTTACGCGACGGGAGGTGAGGTTTCGATCGATACATCACCTGTCGAGAATGATCCCCAGGCGACACTTGAGAAGGCGCAGGTTATTATACGTGCTGCACTTTCTGTCGCCGAGCCTTCTAATGCCGATCGCCAGGCTGCAGCTGAAGCTAAATCGCTAGCGTTGCAGGCGCGGGCAGAATTGCAGTCGGGCGAGCAGCGAGAGCACGTTGAAGCTGAACCCGTCGAGGAGAAAGTTTCCGGTGCGCTGGCGCAGGAGCAGCTAAACCGTGAAGAGGATGTGCTCAAGCGCGAAGAGTTGCTAGAGCAGCAATCGCAAAAGCAGGAGAGTGCTGAGCGGGATGAGCGTGACCAAGAAGTAAGACGTGAGCGCGCACAGGCTTCAGTAGAAGTGCTGCGTGAATACAACGTGAAGGTGAGTGAAATACAAGAAACTCTGCGCCGACTGAACTTACAGTTGGTTGACTCTGGGGCATTTAAGAAGCTTTTCCCCGAGGGTTTTTTAATCGATAAATCGGTTTAGTGTCTCGTTCTCGAAGCGACGGGGGCTAAGCTTGCTATTCCTTTTCTTTTTTGTCGCCATATTTACGGGTAAACCAAAAGAGCAGTGCCGCAATGGACAAGCTCGCAGGTAAGAATACTGCATTCGATAGGTTTAATGTCCCTAGGCCGTAGATAGCTAATATAGCGAGAACAGGGATAACTTTAGTCACAAAGAAATGCATCTCTCATCCTCTATTAAGAAAATTCAGAACGATTTTGCTGAAAATTTTAGGCTTTTCTGCATGTAGCCAGTGACCTGCGCCCTCAATTATTTTAAAGCGCGCCGCTGGAAATAGGGCGTTGATGGCGTTGCTGTGTTCGCGCAAGATATAGTTTGAATTCATACCTTTAATAAAAAGAGCAGCTGAGGGAAACGGTGTTCCGTGGGGTGGCTTGCTAATATTGTGGTATTCACGCTGTAGAGCATCTAAATTGGGCCGCCAACGAAAGTGTTGTTGCTCATCGCGGTACAGGTTTTTGAGTAAAAATGCTCTCACCGCAGGTGTCTGAACATGGGATGCCAGTGCGTTGTCAGCATCTTTACGGCTAGTTAACTCTGCTAGCTTGATGGCGTTCAGGCCTGCGAAAATTTCATCGTGGTGCGGCTCATAGCTGACAGGTGCTATGTCGGCAATGATCAACTTGTTGATGAGTTGTGGTTGGCTCAGGGCGAGTTGCATGGCAACTTTGCCGCCCATGGAATGACCCATGATATGAGCGCGCTCAATAGTGAGCTCTTGCATTAACTGTTGGATGTCATCAGCCATGGCTTCGTAACTCATTACGTCGCTATGGGGGCTGCGCCCATGGTTGCGCAAGTCGACACTAATCACTTGAAAGTACTGGCTGAGCTCGAGTGTCTGTGCTCCCCAGTTTTCCAGAGTGCCAAAGAGGCCGTGAAGGATAATCAGCGGCTCACCTGAGCCGCTGATCTGATGATGAAGCTTCAATGATATTATCTCTTAGACAATAGCTAGCAACTCTACATCAAAAACTAATGTGGCATAGCCTGGAATGGCGCCTGGCGAGCCTTGAGCGCCATAGGCAAGATCATAGGGGACATAGAGCTTCCACTTTGCGCCAATGTTCATCATTTGCAGGGCTTCTGTCCAGCCAGCGATGACGCCACCCACAGGGAATTCTGCCGGTTGGCCGCGCTCATATGAGCTATCGAACATGCTGCCATCGATAAATGTTCCATGGTAGTGGCAGCGTACAGTCGAGTCGCTTGTCGGTTTAGTGCTGCCATCTTCGCCTTGCTCGATGATCTCATACTGTAAACCTGAAGACAGTGTCATGACTTCGGCGCGCTTGCCGTTTTGCTCTAGAAAAGCCGTGCCCTCGGCGCTGGCGATTGCGCCTTGCTCTTCTTGGGCTTTCTTAATGCGCTCGTTAATTTCTGCAAAAGCCTCTTGGATTTTTTCGACGGGAACCGCTAGGCCTTCGCCGTTATAAGAATCCTGAATGCCTTGGGTTAGTGCGTTAAAGTCGACACCTTCAAAACTGTTCTGTGCGAGTTGGTCGCCCATTTGGCGGCCGATGCCGTAGCTGGCGCACTGTTCAATGCTCTCTATCTTTGTCTCTGACATTGGGGAATCCTAGATGGTTGCTTGCAGATATTGGCTAGCGCGAGTCTGCTTTTATAGGGCAGGTGTAAGTAACCTGTAGTACAAGTTTGTGTCCTGTTAGGCAGTTTTAAGGGGGGTTCACTGGTTTGTGTCCCTTAAGTACTCAGCGCTTGTTCGTTTTCTTGGCGAAGGCTACCACAGTAGGCAGGGCAAAACCACAGCGTACCAATGATGAGATGCGAAATTTCAACAGTGGTGTCGCCTAATCTTTTACGCGTTGGTCTCCTCGGGGAGAAGTGCTGTTACTTGGCTTTCTACGCTGCCTTGATGTAGTTTTGTGGTAACTGTTTGTCCTACGCTCAGTTGATCTATGTGATGAATTACCTCATTGCTGCTGTTGCGAGTGATGGAGTAGCCTCGGTGCAGTGTGGCTAAGGGGCTGACACCGTCTAGTGTGGCAACTAGTTCTCTCAGGCGGAGGAGTTTTGCGTGGCGTGTATTGTCCATATTGTGCTGGAGCTTTTCTCGTAGGAGCTGCAGTTTGTCGCGTTTGAGTTGCAGGGTAATGACTGGGGAGTTGGTGCTCAATTGTTGTCGAGTCATGGCCAATGCATGGCGTTTGCGCCTGAGAGTGTTCTCAAGTTGCTGTGATAGACGCTTTTCGAGCGCTTTAAGGTGCAGGCGTTGTATTTGCAGTCTTTCCTGAGGAGATTGAAGTCTGCGCTTTATATGTTCCAGGCGTTGCTGCGACTGGATTACTTTATTGTGTGTCAGTAACTGAAGACGCCTTTGGAGCTGGTCTAAGTGAAGTCTTAAGTTGTTTTGATCTGGGCTGACAAGTTCTGCTGCGGCAGAGGGAGTCGGGGCGCGGTAATCTGCGACAAGATCGGCTATAGAGTAATCTATCTCATGCCCAACAGCGCTGATGATTGGAATGCGGCAGCTAAATATAGCGCGTGCAACTTTTTCTTCGTTGAAGGGCCATAAGTCCTCTAAAGAACCGCCCCCTCGGCCAATGATGATGACGTCACAGTGTTCGTGGCGCTGCGCCAGTTCTAATGCGCTGACAAGTTCATTTGCTGCGCCATCGCCTTGCACAGCGCTCGGATAGAGCGTTATTTCCAGCCCTGGGAATCGCCGTTTGAGTACGCTGGTGATATCGTGGATAGCGGCCCCGCTGGCTGACGTAATTACCCCGAGTCTACCGATAATCGAAGGGATTTGTTTTTTATAGCTGCTGTCAAACAGTCCCTCGCGGTGCAGTCGAGCCTTGAGCTGTTCGAAGGCTAACTGTAGGCGGCCGGAGCCTGTTTGCTCCATGCTGTCGCAAATCAGCTGATAGTCTCCGCGGCCCTCGTAGAGGCTCACCTTGGCTTGAACGGTGATCTGGTCGCCCTCTTTAGGGGTGAAATTTACCGCGCGGTTATTGCCGCGAAACATTGCGCAGCGGACCTGTGCACGAGCGTCTTTGAGAGTAAAGTACCAGTGCCCAGAGCTAGGCTTGGCTAAATTTGAAAGTTCGCCCTGTACACGTAAACCCAAAAAAGAATTTTCAAGCAGAGACTTTGTCTGACGGTTGAGCTCGCTAACGGTTATAGATTTGGTATTTGCGGCGATATTTCGGTTTGCTTTGCTATACATGGCGAGCACTGTGATCCGGTGTTGGTAAAGGCAGTTATAGTAAAGGATATCTGACTCAAGCGTCAGTTTTTTCGGCTTATTGAACGTCTCTTTTAATCGATATTCAGATTGTCTGCAAGGCTTGAAATGGGTATAATGCAGCGCTTATTTTTAACCGTTCATTACCTGTGGGTCTGTTAATTATGTTGCGTATCGAAGAAGAGGCTTTGACCTTTGACGATGTCTTATTAATGCCTGGTTACTCTGAGGTGTTACCTAAAGACGTATCACTTACCTCGCGTCTAACCAAAGAAATTTCTATTAACATCCCGTTAGCTTCTGCTGCCATGGATACTGTGACCGAATCTCGCTTGGCCATTGCCATGGCGCAAGAGGGGGGCATTGGTATTGTGCACAAAAACTTGACGCCTCAGGAGCAGGCGCAGGAAGTGTCAAAGGTTAAAAAGTATGAAGCCGGGGTCGTCAGTGACCCTGTGACCTGTCACTCGAAAATGACAGTCGGTGAACTGCGTAAAATGGCTGATAAGCTGGGGTTTTCAGGCTTTCCGGTCGTCGATGGCGACAAATTGGTCGGTATCGTGACCAGTCGTGATATGCGCTTTGAAAATTACCTGGACGCCACAGTTGCTTCCATCATGACGCCTAAAGATCGGCTTGTGACTGTTGTAGAAGGTGTCGATCAAGAAAAAGTGCGTAATTTGTTGCGCAAGCATCGCATTGAAAAGATCTTGGTTGTCGATGAGGGCTTCGGCCTCAAAGGAATGATGACAGTTAAAGACATGTACAAAGCGGAAGCTTTCCCCAATGCTGCTAAAGATGCTAAGGGGCGCTTGCTGGTCGGTGCGGCTGTTGGAACAGGGCCAGAGACATCTGAGCGTGTAGAGCTGTTGGTAGAAGCTGGCGTAGACGTGATCATCGTTGACACGGCGCACGGTCACTCTAAAGGGGTGATTGAAAATGTTGCTAAGATTAAAACGAAGTTCCCACAAGTACAGGTGATCGGCGGTAACATTGCAACGGCTGAGGCTGCTATTGCACTAGCGGATGCTGGAGCGGACGCTGTGAAAGTGGGTATTGGCCCTGGCTCTATTTGTACGACACGTATTGTTTCGGGTATTGGGGTGCCACAGATTACAGCAGTGGCAAATGTGGCCGAAGCACTTAAAGAGCGCGGTGTTCCACTCATTGCTGATGGCGGTATTCGCTTTTCTGGCGATATAGCCAAAGCGATAGCTGCTGGCGCATCGGCAGTCATGGTTGGTTCTATGTTGGCCGGTACAGATGAGGCGCCCGGTGAGGTTGAACTCTACCAGGGGCGCGCTTTCAAATCTTACCGCGGCATGGGGTCTATCGGTGCGATGGCGCAGAGTTCAGGTTCATCTGATCGCTATTTCCAGGACGCGTCAGAGGGTTCTGAAAAACTGGTCCCTGAAGGGATTGAAGGCCGCGTAGCATGTAAGGGCCCAATGAAGGGTGTGGTACACCAGTTGATGGGTGGCCTGCGTGCTTCGATGGGCTATACAGGAAGTGAAAGTATCGAGCTTATGCGTACAGTGCCCAAGTTTGTACGTATCACAAATGCGGGGATGAATGAGAGCCACGTTCACGACGTGAGTATTACTAAAGAAGCCCCCAATTACCGCGTATAATTGAGATAACTCGTCAAAAGTGGGGTGCTGGTGCACCCCGCTTTTTTTTTTGGCTGTAGGCCGAGAGGACGATGGAGTAAGACATGACAACAGATATTCACGCTCAGCGTATATTAATTTTAGATTTTGGTTCGCAGTATACTCAGTTGATCGCACGCCGTGTGCGTGAGATCGGTGTCTTCTGTGAAATATACCCTTGGGATATGCCCGAAGCGGACATTTTAGCGTTTAAGCCAAAAGGGATTATTTTGGCCGGCGGACCTGAATCTGTGACTGAAGGCGCTGCATCACCTTACGCTTCACAAGCGGTGTTTGATCTAGAGGTGCCAGTACTGGGTATCTGCTACGGCATGCAGACGATTGCTGCGCAATTGGGTGGACGTGTAGAGACCTCTGATTTGCGTGAATTTGGTTATGCTAAGGTGCGTTTGGCAGAAAGCTGCAGTCGACTCTTTGAGGGCTTGGAAGATTCACTGGCGAACAACGGTGCATCAATGCTTGACGTGTGGATGAGCCACGGTGATAAGGTCGTTGAGTTGCCAGAAGGCTTTAGTGTCATTGCATCGACAGATTCTGCACCGATAGCGGCAATGTGTGATCCTAAGCGTGGCTACTACGGCGTTCAGTTCCACCCCGAAGTTACCCATACTAAGCAGGGCGGTGCAATTTTAGAGCGCTTTGTGGTTGATATATGCCAGACATCGGCGCTTTGGACTTCTGCGAATATTGTCAATGACCAAATAGAGCGTGTGCGCCAGCAAGTTGGCGGCCGTAAGGTTTTGCTGGGACTCTCGGGCGGTGTTGACTCCTCTGTTGTTGCTGCGCTGCTTCACCGTGCGATTGGTGATCAGCTGACATGCGTGTTTGTCGATAATGGCTTGCTGCGAAAGAATGAAGGCGACCAGGTGATGAAGATGTTCGCCGATAATATGGGAGTACGTGTTGTACGTGCCGATGCCAGCGATATGTTCCTGGAGCGTTTGGTGGGTGAAAACGACCCTGAGAAAAAGCGCAAGATTATCGGAAATACTTTTATTGAGGTTTTTGACCAAGAAGCGGCAAGGCTTAAAGATGTAGACTTCCTCGCTCAAGGGACAATCTACCCCGATGTAATCGAGTCCGCGGCGGCCAAAACGGGTAAGGCGCATGTTATCAAGTCTCACCACAACGTAGGCGGCTTGCCTGAAGATATGGCATTTGAGCTGGTTGAGCCATTGCGTGAATTGTTCAAGGACGAAGTGCGTAAGCTCGGGCTGGAACTGGGGCTGCCATACGATATGGTCTATCGTCATCCATTCCCGGGGCCGGGATTAGGTGTACGTATTCTCGGTGAAGTTAAAAAGAGTTATGCCGATATTTTGCGTGAAGCCGATGCTATCTTCATTGAAGAGCTGCACAAGGCTGATTGGTATCAAAAAACCAGTCAGGCATTTGCCGTATTCTTGCCTGTAAAATCTGTAGGGGTAGTCGGTGATGGGCGCCGCTACGAATACGTTATAGCACTGCGTGCGGTAGAGACGATTGACTTTATGACAGCGCGTTGGGCGCACTTGCCCTACGAGCTACTCGAGACCGTGTCAGGGCGCATTATTAACGAAATTCCCCAAGTGTCGCGCGTTACTTACGACGTATCGAGTAAGCCGCCTGCGACGATCGAGTGGGAATAAGTTAGTCGTACTTTGTCGCTATGAGTGAGCAATTTAGTCACGAACACTGGATGGAGCAGGCGCTTCTGCTCGCCAGTGAAGCGGCAAAGAAGGGAGAGGTGCCTGTTGGTGCAGTTGTCGTGCTGGACAATGAAATAATCGGGCGCGGCAGTAACGGCCCTATCTACGGCTGTGATCCCACGGCACATGCTGAAATTATAGCGCTGCGTGATGCGGCGCAAAGAATTCAAAATTATCGCCTAGTCGATACCTCAATTTATGTCACTATTGAGCCCTGTACAATGTGCTTGGGTGCTATGGTGCATGCTCGCGTTAAGTCACTTTTCTACGGAGCCCCGGAGCGTAAGTCAGGGGTTGTTGATAGTAATGCCCAGCTGCATACGGCTGATTGGCTAAATCACAAATTGGACGTTAGCGGTGGGTATTTGGAAGAGCGTTGCAGTCAGATGATTTCTGAGTTTTTTGCAGCGCGACGCGCTGCTCAAAAAGCCCAACGTTTGCGGGCTAAAGCGTAGAGGGAGGAGCAGACTCGGTTTCCGATACAGGGGCCGGCTCTGTCGATATCTCTTGTTCCTGTGAAAGTAGGGTCTTTTCTTTAATCTTCTCAAGTTGCTTTTGTTCTTTTTGCCAGTTGAAAATCGTTAAATACTCTCGAATGTTTTTAACGTAATTGACAGGCTCATACCCTCTGGCATACCCATATTTCACGGTCTGGTAGTACTTAGCTTTGCTTAAGCGGGGAAGCATCTTGTTTACATCTTCCCACGAGTCGGGATCTAGCCCGGCACGCTGTGCGAGAATGCGTGCATCTTCTAGATGGCCAAAACCAATGTTGTAACCGGCTAGTGCAAAGAAAGTACGCTCTGGTTCTGCGATGCGCTCAGGGATTTTGCGCTTGATATTGGCGAGGTATTTAGCGCCTCCCATAATACTTTGTACAGGGTCGGTGCGCTCTGTAACACCCACTTCTTTGGCGGCAGCATTGGTTAGCATCATTATGCCCTTAACACCGGTCGGCGAGACCGCGTTTGGGTCCCAGTGTGATTCTTGGTAGGCGATAGAGGCGAGCAATTTCCAATCGAAGTTGTTGTCGATGGCGGCCTGCCTAAAATGAGGTTCTAATGGTGGTAAGCGGTTCAAATAAGCTTGTTTAAAGGCAATGGTGTCATACAAGTTTAGTGGGTTATCGTTGAAATAGTACTTGTGTTCCAGTTCTTGGATTAGCTGTCTGGTCGTTGGGAGCTGTAAAAAAGCATTGATAGCAGCTAATAGTGAGTGGTCGCTCTGTTGGCGGGTATACCAGCGCACAGGCTGGGCATCTTGTAGGCTAAATGCGACTCTGAGCCGAGGGAAGTAAGTGCCAATAGAGGAAAACTCGCGTTTGCTGAGAATAACTGTTTTTGTTTGCTTATCGGACAGACGCTGTAAAATTTCATTACTGGAAGCTTCGCTCACTTGCCAGCTTAAGTTGGGGTGTTGCTGCTTTAATCTGTTGAGTTGTTGAATCAGTTCAGGGTCTTTGCCGATGAGTATAGGTCTGTCGGCCAGTTGTTCTAAATTAATGGGGGCACGCTGTCCTTCAGTGACGCGATAGACAACGACAGATTGTGTGATGGCGAAGCTCTGCGTCGCTCTTAAGTGCTGTGCCTTAGTGTCAATGCCTCGAGGGCCTAGCATGGCGATCTTGGCGTTTTTCAGTGCGATGGCGTTGAGTACTTGGCTTTGATTGGTCGCAGGAGTTACTGTGAACCCGATATTTAGATGATTGGCGAAGGCCTTAGCTAGCTCATACTCAAAACCCTGGGGGCGGTTGTCTTCCACGTAATAAGTATCACTAGACTCTATGGCGCTGAAGGTGATTTCACCACGCTTTAGGATGCTTTCAAGTTGAGTGCTGTGCTTTTCTCGGCTGTATTCGTGTAGGGTATAGATGAACGTGCCAAACACGAGGAAAACAGTTGTGTAAATTGTAGGTTTTAATCCAAACATAATATCGGTTTCTTGTACTCTAATGGTTGAGTCTAAGGTAAAATAGCCGGCAGAAAATTTGCCCTTTGTCTTGCCCGTGAGGTTCGATCCGAAAATGCTTATACTGCGTGGTGCTCCCGCTCTTTCCAATTTCCGCCAAAATAAACTTTTAGCAGCGCTAAAAGATAAAATTAACACAGTTACTGGAGTATACGCCGAGTATGTCCACGTCGCTGATGCTTGTGAACCTTTATCTGACGCCGAGCTGAAAAAGCTAGATACGCTATTGCAGTACGGCCCGAATGTAGCAAAAGAAGAAGCTACAGGTCAAATGTTGTTTGTCACGCCTAGAGTGGGCACGATATCTCCTTGGTCAAGTAAAGCGACTGATATAGCGACGAATTGTGGTTTGACGAAAGTCGCGCGTCTTGAGCGTGGCTGTGCATACTATATAACAGCCGAGGAAGCGCTAAGTGCTGAACAGATAGAAATACTATT
>JBMZCU010000028.1:0-13502 GCA_049613705.1 Pseudomonadales bacterium
CTGCGCGCCGATGCTTTTTATGCTGGCAGTGCGCGCTTGCCCCTTGGGCTGCTGTCTCACGCCGATCAATTTCGCCACTGGCAGTCCAGTCGCCCGGATGCCAGGGTGAGTAGCGGCTGGTTTGGTCACTTAGCCGATGCGCTACAACCCGGGCGCAGCGCCAGCCAAATCCCGATGAATATCTCGCTCTCGGGCAGCAATTTGGTGCAAAACGGTGTGTACTCCTCACACTACTCGATTACCGATAAAGGCAGCGTTGGGCTCGAGGTAAACACAGTGCGCAATGCGCTCAACGATCAACTGTTGCAAAGCTTTGAATCCCAGTTGGGGCAGCAGTACCCAGGGGATCCTTTCAAGCAGACTTACACCGCACAGCTGCGCGAGGCGCAGGCGCAGCACGAGGTCTTTCGCCGCGCGACTTCTAGAGTGAAAATGTCACAGCCGTTCTCCGACAGCCCACTGTCACAGCAGTTGCGCCAAGTGGCAATCAGTATCGCAGCGGCCGAGGCGCTAAACCTGCCGCAACAGACATTTTTCGTGCGTTACATCGGCTGGGATCACCACGACGAGCTGCTCAATAAACACAGCGAGATGCTCACAGTGCTCAGTCGTGCGCTCGCAGAATTCCAACACGCGCTAGAGGCACTTGGGCAGGCAGGTAACACAGTGACTTTTACCGGCTCGGATTTTGGACGCACTCTAACCTCCAATGGCAACGGCACTGATCACGGCTGGGGCGGCAACATGATAGTGATGGGGCAGCCGGTCAACGGCGGTCAAATCTATGGCGAATATCCCTCGCTCTCACTTGCGAACAATCCACTGAATGTCGGGGACGGCGTGCTGATCCCGACCCTCAGTACCGATCAAGTCTACGCGCCTCTGGCGCGCTGGTTTGGAGTGGCACAAAGCAGTTTATCAACCCTGTTCCCAAACCTGGCTAATGTTGAGCACCGGGATGCGCTGCGCACCTTATTGCGCAGCTAAAGAGGGCGTTTTAGTGAAAGGCCTCTCGCCAGCGTATATTGCGTATTTCATCGCGCGCTTCATAGAGTTCCAGCGCGCTGGCGGCATCTATATCCAAGTGTTTACCCTCTGCCAGTGCCGCTATTTGCATGCTGTACCACGCAGTGACAGCCCCCGCAGCGGGAGTGTCGAAGCGTGGAAAGCGCGGGTTTATGGCCTCATTATTGAGCCAGTGATGCGCTAGCTGGGGAGACAGCACCAGTGCACGTGCGAGCCCTAGCATATCAGCGCTTTGCGTGATCGTCTGCTGAGCGCTGTGCAGTGTTTTGATGCCACCTGTGAGTGCAATGGGGATCTGGGTAAGAGTTTTAGCCTTGCGTGCAAATTCGCTGAAGTAAACCTCGTGCGCGGCGCTGTCAGAGCTTGCAACGGCGCCGGGGAAGTACGTGCCTCCGCTTATTTCGATGAGATCTACGCTGCTCTTAGCTAAGAGTTTGATGACGTCGAGCGCCTCATGCTGTTGCAGTCCGCCCTCGAGTAAATCACTGCTGTTGAGCTTGATGCCGATGGGAAAATCAGACCCTACAGCACTGCGTACGGCGGTGATAATTTCGCCAATTAGGCGGTATCTCGCTTCGATCGAGCCGGCGTAGCGGTCGCTGCGGTGGTTGAAAAGCGGAGACAGAAACTGGCCGAGTAAAAAGCCGTGGGCGGCGTGGATTTGCACGCCGCTAAAGCCGCACTCGCGGGCCAGCACCGCGGCAGCGGCGAACTGACCGGGCAGTGCTGCGATCTCGGTGAGAGAGAGGGCTCTGCTTTTGAGCTCGGCAAGATCGAGTGCTGAAGGGCCAGCAGGTTCACTCACAGGTTTGTGGGCCAAGGCGCCGGCATGGCCCAGTTGCGCCCAAATGTGAGTGTTGTCAGTCGTTGCGCGCTGCGTCAGTTGGCGCAGTGCGCCCAAGTCTCGCGAGCTGTCCAGCACGAGGTTGCCAGGGCGCTCGGGGTATTTAGGGTCAACTTGCACCTCGCCAATAATAGACAGAGCGATGCCGCCGCGTGCCCACTGCTCGTAAAGTGCTGCTTGGGCCTGGGTCGCGTTGCCGGCGCCATCGCCCAAGGCGTCAGACATGGCGGCTTTGAATAAGCGGTTTTTGAGAACGGCACCGCAGGGCAAAGTGAGGGGTTGGTTTAATAAGTTCGCTGGCATCGTGATGGCTCCTTGTCGTTGATGTCATCAGTGTGCCTGCTATTTATCCTCTGAAAAATAGAGTAATGTTTAAATAACTATTAAGAAAAATTTAATAATGAATACAACTGATTTAAAAACGTTTCTCTGTATTTTGCAGACAGGGAGTATTTCCGTCACTGCAGATCAGCTCTCCCAGAGCCCTGCTGCGGTGAGCTACGCACTCAAGCGCTTAGAACAACAGCTTGAGGCACAGTTGTTTGTGCGCTCGACACGCGCGTTGCGAGTGACGGCTGCCGGGGAGCACTTTGCCAAATACGCACGTCAAGCGCTGGATGTCATAGAGCAGGGGATGCAGGGAGTGAAAGAGGGGAGCGGGCTTTCAGGGTTGCTCAGTTGTTCACTGCCCTCGGACCTTGGGCGCAACTGGGTAGTTCCCTGGCTAGATGAGCTGCTGGCTACGCACCCCGAACTCTCGCTAGATGTCCGCTTGGGCGACTCGCTGGTGGATTTTTACGCCGAGCAGGTCGATGTTGCACTGCGCTATGGTGCGCCTAAAGACTCTTCTCTTGTGGCTTTTGAAATTGCCAGTGTGCCGCGAATAACCTGTGCATCAACTGCCTATATTGCGCGCTGTGGCGCACCGAAGACGCCTTCTGACTTAATGCGTCACCAGTGCTTGGTCTATCGTCGCCAGGGGCGTCTTTTTGATCTCTGGCACTACAGTGACGGGGAGCAGGCACAGCGCATTGCGGTCAGTGGGAGGCGAATAAGTGACGATACTGATGTGGTGCGGCGCTGGGCGCTGGCCGGGGAGGGAATTATTTATCGCTCTGCGCTGGATGTGCAGCGCGAGCTGCAGGCAGGTCAGCTACAGCCGTTATTAGTGGACTACAGTGCACCACCGCTACAGCTCTATCTCTACTGCGCCAGCCGGCATCAAGTGAGCTCTGCGGTGATAGCGCTACGCGACCTGTTGCGCGAGCGCTGCGCGCAGGTGCTGAACGCGTATTAAAGGCACAAAAAAGCCAGGCTTAACCTGGCTTTTGTAACACAAGCGTTCGTTTTACGCCTCGGCAAATGCCGCGTTTAGCGTAGCACTTGGACGCATTACTTTTTCTACCAGTGCAGGTGTTGCATGGTAGTAGCCATCTAGATCTGCAGGCTTGCCTTGAACTTCAGTTAGTTCAGCAACGATCTTGTCTTCATTGCTCGCCAGGTTTGCAGCCAGTGGTGCAAACTTGGCTGCTAGTGCAGCGTCATCCTGCTGTGCGGCCAGTTCCTGCGCCCAGTAGAGGCTTAGGTAGAAGTGGCTGCCGCGGTTGTCCAGTTCACCAGACTTGCGCGAAGGTGACTTGTTGCCCTCAAGCAGTTTAGCCGTTGCCTTATCGAGCGCAGCGCCTAGGATCTTAGCTTGTGCGTTGTCCTGCTTGATGCCGAGCTCTTCAAGAGAGACAGCAAGGGCTAGGAATTCACCGAGAGAATCCCAGCGCAGGTGGTTTTCCTGCTCGACCTGCTGCACGTGCTTAGGTGCTGAACCGCCAGCACCGGTCTCGTACATACCGCCACCTTGTAGCATAGGTACGATAGAGAGCATCTTGGCAGAGGTGCCCAATTCCATGATCGGGAAAAGGTCTGTCAGGTAGTCGCGCAGTACGTTGCCGGTAACAGAGATGGTGTCTAGGCCGCGTACTTGGCGTTCCATCGAGTAGCGAATAGCGTGGCTGTACTCTTTGATGTGCAAGCTCAGGCCGTCGGTGTCATGATCCTTGAGGTACTCGCGTACTTTCTTGATCAGCTGCTTATCGTGGGCGCGCTCGCTGTCGAGCCAGAACACGGCCGGTGTATCAGATTGACGGGCGCGGTTAACCGCTAGTTTGACCCAGTCACGTACAGATTCATCCTTAGTTTGACACGCTCTCCAGATATCGCCTGTGTCAACATCGTGTTGCATCAGTACAGTGCCGTTGCTGTCGACGACGCGCATTACACCTGGGCCTGTCATTTCAAACGTCTTGTCGTGTGAACCGTACTCTTCAGCTTTCTTCGCCATCAGGCCAACGTTAGGTACAGTGCCCAGTGTCGTAGGGTCGAAGGCGCCGTTAGTTTTACAGAAGTTGATCACTTCCTGGTAAATGCGTGCGTAAGTAGACTCTGGCATAACCGCCTTGGCATCTTTAGCATTGCCATCGGCGCCCCACATTTGACCGCCGTTGCGGATCATGGCCGGCATAGATGCATCGACGATCACATCGCTTGGTACGTGCAGGTTAGTGATACCTTTGTAAGAGTCAACCATCGCGATTTCAGGGCGCTCGGCGAAGCACGCCTGGATGTCGCGCTCGATTTCAGTGCGCTGAATTTCTGGCAGATCAGCGATCTTTTCCAGTACGCTGCCAAAACCGTTGTTCGGGTTTACGCCCAGCTTGTCAAACAACTCGCCGTGCTTCTCGAACAGGTCCTTGAAGAAGACAGTGACCGCGTGGCCGAAAACGATAGGGTGTGAGACCTTCATCATGGTGGCTTTAACGTGCAGAGACCACATGATGTTGTTTTCTTTGGCTTCGTTGAGTGAATCTTCGAAGAACTGGCGCAGCGCTTTGCAGCTCATTGACATGCTGTCTAGCACTTCGCCTTTTTCTAGGCTCAGCTCTTTCTTTACTTCAACCTTGCCTGCAGCATCGACAAATTCGATGCGCACGTCTGTGGCATTCTCTGCTGTCATCGATTGCTCAGAGCTGAAGAAGTCGCCCTGGCGCATGTAGTCAGCGTGAGACTGTGAGGTCTTTTTCCACTCGCCCATGGAGTGTGGGAACTTGCGTACGAAAGCTTTAACAGCCGCCGGCGCACGACGGTCTGAGTTACCTTCGCGAAGGACCGGGTTTACGGCACTGCCAAGTACTTTGCCATAGCTTGCAGCAACGGCTTTATCTTCATCGCTCTGCGGTGCTTCTGGGAAGTTGGGGATATCGTAACCTTGGCTCTGTAGCTCGGCGATACAGGCTTTAAGCTGTGGAATAGAAGCACTGATATTAGGCAGCTTGATGATGTTGGCCGCAGGGTCTTGTGTCAGCTGACCAAGAAAAGCCAGGCCATCTTCGACTTTTTGCTCGGCTGTTAGTTTTTCGGGGAAAGCAGCTAATACGCGTCCGGCGAGTGAGATGTCGGTCAATGTTACATCGATGCCAGCGGCTGATGTGAAGGTTCTCACCATAGGTAGCAGTGAGTAAGTAGCAAGAGCGGGCGCTTCGTCGGTAAGCGTGTAGTAAATAGTGCTGTTGTTAGCTGTCATATTGACCCCAAAACGTTATGTAGGAATATCAAGTGTTTGATTATCAATGGTTAAAAGGCATGTTTGGCCTAGTCCATCAAACACTGCATATGATTTTTGCGTCGGTAATTATACTAGCTATAGGCCAAATCTGCATTCAAAATCGCCGATCTTAAGACGAATGTAGCAAATGCGCGCGCAAATCTGGCGCTATTTTGTAATATTTTTACATGGATTGTCGACAATTTTTCGCTTTTTTTCGTGCAGCGATAAAGGGCTATTGTGTTGAATTTGTAGCTAAAACAGGGGCGCGTTAAAAAAGCCACTAAATTTTCTTTCTTTTTAAAATTGTCAACTACACTTTGAGTGCAAATGCGTCAAGGATGATGTAGATCAATGCTTAGCCGCCTCGGGCTGGGTTGAGAGCTTGGCAAATCCTTTTCGCAAGCGTGGGAACTGCAGCCGTTATCTGCAGTTGAATCTGAGTATCGCCGCCGTGCGGTGACTGGCTTAAAGGTGACTATGAATATCAAGCAGAAAATCAGTTTGGCCGGAGGCCTGACGACTTTTTTGGCGATAGCCTCGCTATCTGTTTTTTCCGTGATTGAAATGCGCGTGTTACAGCAGGGGATTGAGCAAAGGGTGAGTCAATCCATGCTCAGTGGTGCCCAGCAAGCGCTGCAATCGCGCCTGCAATTGGGTGCTGAGAGCGCGCAAAAAATACTGCGCGAGAGTATGAACACTGCCAATGGATTAGCGCTGTCAGCGACATCGCTGGCGCAGACCCACCAAGAAGGTGAAGCCATCCGCGACAAGTACTCGGCGCTGCTGCGTCAAACGCTTCAGGCGAACCCAGATTTACTGGGCACTTATATGTTGCTCGAGCCCAACGCGGTCGATGGTGCGGATGATAAATACCGCGGTAAGCACGAACAAGCATACGACGACACTGGGCGTTACATTCCCTACTTTACACTTGAAAAGGGTGAGATTTCTGTGACCGCGTCGCTGGATTATGAAAACACCGATAGATCAGGGGGCGAAGATCGCGCTGGCGAGTACTATTTGTGCCCGCGCGACACGTTAAACACCTGTCTGCTCGAGCCTTTTCTCTACCCAGTAAACGGGCAGGACATCTTTCTGACATCCCTGGTCAGCCCCATGCTCATCGACGGGAAGTTTGTCGGTATGGCTGGGGTTGATATTGCGCTAGACAAACTCAGTGCGCTGGCACAGCGCGTAAGTACGCAGCTGTACGCCTCGCAATCTAAAGTGTATATCGTGACGGATCGTGCGACAGTCACAGGGCACAGTGCAAACACCAGCGGTCAAGCGCTGCAAGAGGATGCCGCGTTAAAGGCACAGCTAAAGGCTGCGTTGAGTTCTGGAGAGAGTGTAACGGCGCAGTCTGAAGATGGTGCAAACCTCTGGTCTTTTACCCCGATCAAAGCAGGCGAAGGCCTTGCTAATTGGGGTGTTTATGCCAGTGTACCCAAAGCCGTTGTGCTCGCAGAAATGGGTGAATTAGAACAGTTTATCGGCGCGGAAATGCGCGCGTTGATTGTCGGTTTGCTCGTCATGGGGGCGGTGTTGATTGCGCTGGCCATCGCGGTTATTTGGTATTTTGCCAAGCGCATCTCGACTCCTATCGTCAGCATCTCTGGGTTTTTCTCCAAAGTGGCGGCAGGGGATTTTACCGCCCGGGTCAGCTGGAACAGTTTGGATGAAACCGGAGACTTGGCACGGGCCTGTAATAGCTTTCTCGATCAAGTGCAGCCTGTGATGATCAAGGTGGCCTCTAGCAGTGCCGATATCAGTGAGCAGTCACAGGCGACCAAGCGCGTGGCAGAGCAGACGCTCGCCGGTGCCAGCCGCCAGCAAAGCGAGCTCAGTGCACTGGCCGCCGCCGCTGAAGAGCTAGGCGCAACGGCGTCCAATGTGGCTGAACACGCGCTGGAAGCATCGCAAATGACAGATGCCAGCCAGCAGTCGGCTAGTTCTGGGCAGCAAGTGCTCGACAATGCCGACTCAGCGGTCAGCTCACTGGCGCAGAATATTAGTCAAGTTGCCGATTCTGTCATCGCGCTGCAAGAGGATAGCAACAACATCAACAGTATTTTAGATGTGATCCGCACCATTGCCGATCAAACCAACCTGCTAGCCCTTAACGCGGCGATTGAAGCGGCCAGAGCCGGAGAGCAGGGGCGAGGTTTTGCCGTGGTCGCCGACGAAGTGCGCTCGCTGGCCCAGCGCACCCAAGATTCGACCATGGAAATTCAAACCATGTTAGAGGGGCTGAGTGAAGGTGCAGCACGGGCATCGAGCTTGATGTTGCAATCGCGCGAACAAGCGGGCCACAGTACGCAGGCGATGCAGCAGACCCGCGAGCAGCTCAGCGAGATACTCGCCTCGGTTTCGAATATTCACTTGATCAATACGCAGGTCGCCAGTGCGGCGCAGCAGCAAACCGTGGTTGCCCAAGAGATTAGCCACAATCTCAGCGGTATTTCAGAAGTGTCCTCGGCCAATGCACAGGGGGCACAGGAAGCCAATGTGAATTGCGATAACCTGGCCGACCTGTCGAATACTTTGGCGCTGCAGGTCGGGCAGTTTAAACTCTAGCCGCGCTTTATAGAGGCTGTCTTCAACAGTGCGCTTGTGGTAAGTTTTACTCTCCCTCAAACACTTACCCGGGCGTGCTTTTGTTAAAACGTTTTTTTCTGTCGCAGACCTTGGCAAAAGGGGTTGCCAACGATTTAAAAGCCTACGCTTACACAGTGTGCAGCGATCATCATTTGGCTGAAGATCTCTCGCAGGAGGTGATCGCCAAAGTGCTCGAGTCCAAGCGTGCGCCGCGCAGTGCCGAAGAACTCAAACCTTACACTTTCAAAATGCTGCGCAATCTCTATATTGACTATGTGCGCAAGCAGCAGCTGCGTGTGCAGTACGCCCAGGTTGAACAGCAGCTCTACGAGAAATACCAGCTCAGCGGCACAGAGCTACTCGATGAATTTATGCTCAATCAAGCGTTTGCCTCCCTCAATGAAACCCAGCGTGAATTGGTGTATATGGTCGATGTACTCGGTTATAAGTACCGTGAAGTCGCCGCGATCACCGGGATGCAGTTGGGTACTGTGATGAGTCGGCTCAGCCGTGCCAGAGCACAGATGGTTGCGCACTTGCAGGAGGGGGAGTGTGAATAAATTGATCCCCCACAACAACAGCGATGTGAGCGAGGAAGATGCGATCTTGCTCAGCGCGCTGCTCGATGACGAGTTAGACAGCCGTGCTAAAGCGCAGTTGCTGGCGCGCTTGGAGCGCGAGGATGTGCTGCAGCAGTACTATGTAAATTTGCAGCAGGTGCAGCGCAGCGTGCGCGTGCACAAACGCCATGCGCACACGGACAACCGTACTAAGCGCTACGTCCCGCTCGCAGCGGCGGCCAGCTTTGTGCTGGCGCTGATCTTTACGCTGCAATGGCAAGGCAATGAGCCGGTGCCAAAGCCCTCCAACTCGATCGCAGCAATACACGCTGAGCTCGCTCAGTTACCGCTGCAATTTGCGCAGCACCAGCAGGCGCAACTGTTGCCCAGTACAGGGCAAACAGGTTTAATCCAGCCAGATCTCTCACTGTCGAAACTTTATCTGGTCTCGCGCAGCGACGATGCGCGCGGGCGAGTGCTGCACTATCGCGGCGTGAATGGCTGCAAGCTAACCCTGCACATTGATCAGGCTGAGGCTGCGCCTGTCAATACGAGCCAGTGGCAGTATCGCCAGTGGCAGCTAAGTGGATACACTTACCAGGTTATTGCCAGTGGAATGGATGCCGGGCGCTTCGAGTCTGTCTCTGATTTTATCGAACAACTGAGTTTACAGGCGCAGCCCTTAGATAAATTCCAAATGGCGATGCTCAGCCATTACCGCGCCGCGCAGCCGTGTGGCTGAGCCGCGCGCTTTCGCCCATGTCACGTTCACGCGTAGAGATATTCTTCTCGATCAGTTAGGGAAATTGGGCCTGTCGGTGCCGTAGTGCTCGCTCAAATAGTGAATCACAGTCTCGTAGTCACCCTCTGGGATTTCATCCATCCCTTGTTCGTCGACCATCCACTCCAGTAATTCTTCCCAGTCCTCGCGGGTCAGCCCCTGCTGGGTGACGATGCGCTCTGAGTGACACGCACTGCAATAGGCGAACGTTTTCTCAGCGCCGGGGGCGCGAAACAGTTTGCCTATGTTGGGAGCTACTGTAGGTGTGGCCTGGGTAGCGCTTTGCGCCGGCGCTGTGAGCGTTAGTGTTACAGGGGTGTCGCTCTGGGTGTTGAGATAAGCGATCAGATTGGCTCTATCAGCGGCGTTGGCAAGGCCTGCAAAGCCCATGATGGTCCCTGGGGCAAACGCTTGGGGATTTGTTAGGAAAGCATCTAAGCTTGTCGCATCCCAGGTGCCGCCGACGTCGCTGAGGGCGGGTGAATAACGTCCTTGATAGCCAGTGCTCGCCGCTTTTTCACGGCCGACAACGGCCCATAAGTTCGGGCCGATTTTGGCGGGTTCACCGGCGGCGTTGCTGTGGCAGATAGCGCACTGCTGGTAGAGTGTGGCACCTTGATCGAGATCGAGCGCAGCAGCCTGCTGGCTGAGGCACAGCTGAGCCGTCACAAGCAGTGACAGCAGAGGTTTGATGGTCATAAATGGGTCCTAGTACACAGGCGCGGTCGCGCCGCGCAGTTTGCTGGCCCCTGTTACACAGGTGCACAGGGGCCTTTGTTGTATGTCGCAGCATTGGCCCTTAGGAATCCACAGGGAGTTTTAGGGCCAGAGGGCTGCGTTGTTAACTTTTGCGCAGCGCGATGCGGTGCATGCTGTTGTTGAGGTAGCCTTTAGGGTTCCAGGGGATTGCATGGGGTTGGCCCTCACCGGCATCATCTGTGGCGCGCGCCCAGACTTCGTAGTAACCCGTCTGCGGCAGCGTCAGGGTGTGACGCCAGTTTTGCCAGGCACCATCATTGATCGGGGCATCCAGTGTGGCCAGCTGCCACGTGCTGCCAAAATCGATAGACACCTCGACTTTACTGACCTTGCGATCACCTGACCAGGCGTGGCCGCGCACTTGTACTTCACCTGAGGTAGTGGTGTCTGTCTTGGGGTGGGTGATCAGCGACTTCACCGGCATGCGCTCGATAATCGCAAAATCCTTTTTATCGACTTTCTCACCGGGGGCCACCGGATAGCTTGGCACACGGTAGGCCTTGCCTGTCATCTTGGGGCCGTCGTGTTCGACATCGCGCAGATAGATACGTTTGAGCCACTTGTGCGATAGCGAGCCCGGCCAGCCCGGTACGATCAGGCGCAGCGGTGCGCCGTTGAGTGGGTGAATCGGCTTGCCATTTTGCTCGAAGGCAATCAGTACGTTGTCGGACATCGCCTTTTCAATGGGCATGCCGCGCGAGATCGGCAGTTTGCCGGGCTTGCGTGAGAGGTGCGCATCGGCGCCCTCGTGAGCGGTGTAGATCGCGTTGGCTTTAACACCGGCGGCGTTGAGCACATCTTTGAGTTTAACCCCGGTCCACTGTGAGCAAGCCACCGCGCCGAGTGTCCACTGGTTGCCTTTGGCTGGTGGGTCGAATGCCGCGCGGCCATTGCCGCCGCACTCGACGACCAGTGCCATGGTGTGCACGTCGAATTTTTTCTTCAGCTCTTCGATGCTCAAGGTCATCGGGTTGTCTACCAGACCGTCTATGGTCAGCGTCCAGCTCGCAGGGTCTACTTGCTCTGGCGGCAAACCGTTATTGCGCACGAAGTGGCGCTCGGTGGGAGTGATTGCATCGTCTAAAAGGTGCGGCGGTGTTTCGGCATTGACCGGTCTATCGTTGAGTAAGGTGAGGCCGTTTTTGCCACTCAAGGTGTCTTCGTTGGCAAAGGCGGCGGGAATTAGCCCGCCGGGCATGTCGCGGTGAAAGGGAATGGCGCCACCGAGCAGTGCTCCCATAGTGGCGAGACCGGCGCCCTTTAAAAAGCCGCGGCGATCGCCGTGGGTTTTGCGCCCGTAAAATGCTTCATCTGCGGCTACGGGGTCTCTCTCAAAAAAATCGTGCACGTTTTCTTGTTGTTCTTTTTTTTCGCTCATCTTTGTCTCTCCGTGATGATGGGGGTATCCGATATCACTTGAAAAGGGCTTTGGCTAAAAGAGTCACCTCGTACGTGGGCCGCTTTTAAGCGATATTCTAGAGATAACGAACGGGCGCGCCGTTTTATTCCCGTCGCGGAAAAGGATTTTTTGAAGAGGGACTGTTCTCAAGGTTAATTTTATTCATGCAAGGCTGTGTTGAATTCGTTATCAATGGCGCAGGCCAGGCGTTAGAATGCCTCATTACACATTGTTTCTAGGAGTAGCCGTGGACGTTCAGCGCAAATGCCAAGACCCGAGCTTGGTGTGCACCTGCAACGATTTTTATATCGAAGATATTATCGAGGCCTGCGAGTTCGGCGAAGACGAGTACCGTGAGATTTTTGCCTTTCACGGAACATCGCCACGCTGTGGTGGGTGCCAGTCACATGTTGAGCAACTGATCAGCGCGCAGAGTTAAGCTTCAATTGTGTTTTACCGCTGTGCTATAATGCGCCGCTTTTGCCCGCAGCCCTTGCGCGGCCTACATTAACCATAATTGGTAACTTACATTGCTCGTAACTTCTAATCTCAGTATCCAGTTTGGCGCCAAGCCGCTGTTTGAAAATGTCTCTGTCAAATTTGGCGAGGGGAACCGCTACGGTTTGATCGGCGCGAATGGCTGCGGTAAATCGACCCTGATGAAAATCTTGGGCGGTGATTTAGAGCCCAGTCACGGTAACGTCTCCAAGGAGCCGATGGAGCGCCTTGGCAAGCTGAAGCAGGACCAGTTTGCCTTTGAAACCTCCAGCGTGATCGACACTGTGATCATGGGGAATGAAGAGCTCTGGGCGATTAAGCAAGAGCGCGATGGCATTTACGCCAAGGCGGAAATGAGCGAGGCCGACGGCATTCGCGCCGGTGAGCTAGAGGGCGAATTCGCTGAGATGGACGGCTACACCGCTGAGTCTCGCGCCGGCGAACTGCTACTGGGCGTGGGTATCCCCACGGAGCAACACTTTGGCCTGATGAGCGAGGTTGCACCAGGCTGGAAGTTGCGTGTGCTGTTGGCGCAGGTACTCTTTGGCGACCCGGACATCATGCTGCTCGACGAGCCGACCAACAACTTGGATATCAACACCATTCGCTGGCTCGAAGGAGTGCTCAACGAGCGCAACTGTACTATGATCATCATCTCCCACGACCGCCACTTCCTCAACAGTGTGTGTACCCACATGGCGGACTTGGAC
The DNA here is from genome assembly GCA_049613705.1 of Pseudomonadales bacterium. Classification (GTDB taxonomy): domain Bacteria; phylum Pseudomonadota; class Gammaproteobacteria; order Pseudomonadales; family Balneatricaceae; genus Rs1. The sequence goes on from JBMZCU010000028.1 coordinate 12,774, forward strand.
TACGGTGAGCTGCGCGTCTACCCGGGCAACTACGACGAGTACATGACAGCTTCGACTCAGCTGCAAGAGCGATTGCAGTCGGACAATGCCAAGAAGAAGGCGCAGATCAACGAGCTCAAGGCCTTTGTCAGCCGCTTCTCGGCGAACGCCTCTAAATCTAAGCAAGCTACATCGCGCGCCAAGCAAATCGATAAAATTCAGCTCGCTGAGATCAAACCTTCAAGCCGCCAGAATCCTTTCATTCGCTTTGAGCAGGAAAAGAAACTGCACCGCTTGGCACTGGAAGTTGAAGGGCTTTCAAAGTCGTTTGACGAGCCTCTGATCAAAGACTTTAACTTGATGTTAGAAGTGGGTGATCGCGTGGCGATTGTCGGGCCTAACGGTATCGGTAAAACCACTTTACTGCGTTGCCTGCAGGGCGATCTCACCCCAGATAGCGGTGAGGTGAAGTGGTCTGAAAATGCCGATTTAGGTTACTACGCGCAAGATCACGCCAGTGACTTTGAAGAGAATAAAACCCTGATCGACTGGATGGGAGACTGGGGCCAAGAGGGCGATGACGAGCAAGTCATTCGCGGTACTCTAGGACGTTTACTGTTCTCTCAGAACGATATTACTAAATCCGTTAAAGTGATTTCCGGTGGTGAGCAGGGGCGGATGCTGTTTGGTAAGTTAATGCTCAGCAAAGACAATGTGTTGTTAATGGATGAGCCAACTAACCACTTAGAT
>JBMZCU010000028.1:13512-18098 GCA_049613705.1 Pseudomonadales bacterium
GCTTAAAATGGTCGGCCTCGACCAATGGGCTGACAAGCTGCCAAGCCAGCTCTCTGGCGGGATGCAACAGCGAGTTGGCTTGGCCCGAGCCTTCGCCATGGATACCGACATCCTCTTGATGGATGAGCCTACCAACCACTTGGACATGGAATCGATTGAATCGCTCAACCTGGCGCTGGATAACTACAAGGGCACGCTGATCTTTATCAGCCACGACCGCGAGTTCGTCTCATCGCTGGCCACACGCGTAATTGAAATGACCCCACAGGGTATCGTCGATTTCCGCGGTGGCTATGAGGAATACCTCAAGAGCCAGGACCTGTAACACCAAGACTTGTAAAAGAGATACACAGCATGACGATTAACTGGTTCCCAGGCCATATGCACAAGGCGCGCAAAGAGATCGCCAAAGTGATGGATGAAATCGACTTGGTGATCGAGGTGCTCGATGCGCGCCTGCCGATGTCCAGCGAGAATCCGCTAGTCACTAAGCTGCGCCGCGACCGCCCCGTGCTCAAACTGCTGAACAAGCAAGACTTGGCAGACCCGGTACGCACCCAAGAGTGGGTCGATTACTTCAATGGGCAGGAAGGCATCAGTGCCATGGCAATTGACATGAGCAATAAAAAGCTGATTGCCAAAATTCCAGACATTGCCAAGAAAATGGTGCCGCCACGCTCTCACGATCGTCCCGTGCGCGCAATGATTATGGGGATTCCCAACGTTGGGAAATCGACCATGATCAATGCGCTGATTGGGCGCAAAATTGCCAAAGTGGGTAACGAGCCTGCGGTAACTAAGGCGCAAAAGCGCTACATTTTGAAGAACGGTATGTCGCTCTCCGATACCCCTGGGATTCTCTGGCCCAAGATAGAGGACCAGGAGTCGGGCTACATTTTGGCGACCAGTGGTGCGATTCGCGATACTGCAATTGAGTACGAGCTGGTGGCCATATTCGCCGCGGCCTTTATGCTCGAAGCCTATCCAGAAGAACTCAAAGTGCGATACAAGCTCAAAACGCTGCCAGCGACGGACGATGAGCTGCTTGAAGAGATAGGGCGCAAGCGCGGCGGGCTTCGCCCGGGTGGGGTGATCGATATGCACAAAGCCAGCGAAGTGCTGATCAGTGATATTCGCACTGGCAAGTTTGGCCGTTTGAGCTTTGAGAGCGTTGCCCATTGGGAGCGTAAATTCGCCCTGGCCGAAGAACAGCGCTTGGCCGAGGAGGCCGCTGCAGCTGAGCAGGCAGAACGCGATGCGCGCAACGCCGAGCGCGATGCACTGCACCATGCCAAGGCGCAGGCGGCGCGCGATGAAAAGCGTCGTCTAGAGGACGCGCAACAAGAAAACGCAAGTGAAACACAACAGGCTGAGGATGCTCAGCCGCGAGGTAGAGATGTCCCGGAGTAAAAAAGCGCGCACAGGTTTGATGACCGTATTGGAGCGCAAGCCTAAGAAACAAGAGCTGTTGGCTGATCCCGACAGCAAAGAGAGCCGTCGTAAGAAGAATTTGGCGGAGAAGAAAAAGCACAAGTCTGTCTACCAGAAAGTGCGTGAGCAGGAGCAGTCCAAGCGCGAACAGGCACCTCAGCAAGCACAGCGCGGTGGACGTTTGGCCGATAAAATCAAAGCGTTGAACAAAGAGAAAAGCGAGCAGGGCGAGGCCTGATCCCCGTACTGTGAGCCGAATGTGCAACCGCGCCGACCTGGCGCGTGAACTGACCCAGCTGCGGGTACTCGACCCGCGCTTAGATGCCGTTGCCGAACTAGTACCAGAGGTGCCGCTGCGCTTGCGTGAACCAGGCTTTACCGGCCTTGCGCACATAGTGATAGCCCAACTGGTCAGTGTGGCGAGCGCTCGTGCGATCAGCGCCCGTCTAGAGGCACTGCTACCCCACATTGATGCTGCAGGTTACTCGGCACTGGATGAAGCGGCGATCCGCGGCTGTGGGTTGTCTAACGCTAAGTATCAGGCCTTGCTAGGCGTTGCTCAGGCTGAGCTGGCCGGTGAGTTCGACTTTGCCGCAATCGCTGAATTACCCGTTGCCCAGGCCGAACAATCACTGTGTGCGTTTAAAGGCATAGGCCCTTGGACAGCGCAGGTGTATCTGCTGTTTTGCGCTGGGCATCTCGATATATTCCCCGCTGGGGATTTAGCGCTGCGCAAAGCGGCGAAGGTAGCACTGGACCTCACTGAATTACCCAGTATTGCCCAGCTTAAAAAGCACGCGGCGACATGGTCGCCCCATCGGGGGAGCGCCGCGCGTTTACTCTGGGCGTACTACGCGTATTTAGAGGCTCGCGAAGGGCTTATTTAAGCGCGCTATTTTAAGTGCACTTTCCGAGAGGCTCACGGGGCGATTAACAGATAGCTGCAAGTGATTAGCGGAGCCAGAGCTACGGCGGCTGCCAGCGGAATATTAAAGCTGATCCGCTGCGCCTGTTTGAGCCGGTAGAGTCTGACATAGGCGTAGATAAGGCCAGCACAGAGTGCGCCGGTAAAAACGATCAGTGCAGGTAAATGCAACCCCAGTAGCAGTTTTTCAATGAAGATTAGGGTATTGCCAATAAAAAAGGCAATCAAGAACAGCGGCCAAATAGCGACCACGAAGGGGCCGAAATACATCAGTTCGTCAAACGAGCGATAGGCGATGTAATCGCGGCTTTCAGCTCCGCTGAAGTAGAGATGGAAGTTCACCAGAAAGAGCGCGATAGGTACACTCCACACCAGCAGACGATAGGAGCGAAACATCAGCTTGTTGGTCTCGCTGTCGCGCTTGTAGTAGGCGCGGGTCAGCAGGTAACAGAGGATACCAACGCAAAAAGCGATGGCCGCACGGCTCTGCTGTGCTGCCTCGCTGAAGATGAAATAGCTGGTACTGTATGCTGCGCCGATAATGAGGCTGTTGAGTGTGACCGTCGCGGCGGTGCGCAGTGACATAGTGAACTCCTTTTTAATGACAGCGTTTCGCTGCTGTGCGAGCGGTAATAGTAGCTATCGCGCCCTGCGAGGTACAGTGTCGTGAGCATCTATCTAGGGTAATAATAGGCTGCGCTGTGCACTGCGAAGCCAAGACAGAGAATTTATGAAAAAGTACGATGTAATTGTAATCGGTGCGGGGGCCTCTGGTCTTTACTGCGCCACGACAGCCGGTTATCGCGGTAAATCCGTGTTGGTGGTTGAACACTCCAAACGTTTGGGACGCAAGATACTGATGTCTGGCGGTGGGCGCTGTAACTTTACCAACATCCACACGGGGCCTAAGAATTTTATCTCAAAAAATGCGCATTTTACCAAGTCGGCGCTGAGCCGCTTTAACGCGCAGATGTTTATTGAGCAGGTTGAGCGCCACGCGATCGACTTTCACGAGAAGACCTTGGGCCAGTTGTTTTGCGATACCAGCTCGAAAGAGATCCTGCAGATGCTACTCACCGAGGCGGAGTGGGCCGGTGTTGAGATCCAGAGCGAAACCTCCATCGAGCACATCGCGCGCGCCGAGGGCGAAGAGGGCGGTTTTAAGGTACAGACCAGCAGTGCTCAACTGGCATGTGATTCGCTAGTGGTCGCCACCGGCGGGCTCTCTATTCCCAACGGCGGGGCGACTCCTTTCGCCTACCAGTTGGCCGAGCAGTTCGGGCTCAACGTCACAGCGCTGCGCGCAGCTCTAGTGCCTTTTACTTTGCCACCGGAAACTCTCAAGTTCACTAAGCCGTTATCGGGTGTCTCTCACGACGTCAGCGTGACCACTGCCGATGGCACTTGCTTCAAAGAGGCTATGCTGTTCACCCACCGCGGTCTCAGTGGGCCGGTGATGTTACAGGCCTCCTCGTACTGGAACCCGGGCGAGCAGATCAGTATCAACCTCTTTCCCGAAGAGGATGCTCTGGCCTGGCTCAAATCGCAGCGCGAGGCCAAGCCCAATGCAGAGTTGCATACGGTGCTGGCCCAGCACATGACCAAGCGCATGGCACAGCTCTTAGTGGAGTGGTGGCAGGCTGATGGTTTAATCCCCAAGAGCACACTGGGGCAGATGAGCAATGAAAAGCTGCAGGCCTTGGCAGATCTGTTGAGCGATTGGCGCTTGCAGCCCGGTGGTACTGAGGGCTATCGCACTGCGGAAGTGACCTTAGGTGGTATAGATACTGACGAGGTTAGCTCTAAAACCTTTGAGGCTAAGTCTGTGCCTGGGTTGTATTTTGTCGGCGAGTGTCTGGATGTAACGGGGCACTTGGGCGGGCATAATTTCCAGTGGGCCTGGGCGAGTGGTTTTTGTGCAGGGGGATTTGTTTAAGAGGGGGATTTTTTCCTTTTTCTCTGCGGGTGCATCCTATGCGTTCTTTATGACCTCTGCGAGTGCAGTTCCGCCTTGTGGTGGGTTAAGGCTTTCTTTGGGTGGAGAGTTGCTGACAAGGATCTTCTGCCCAGGCTCTGTGTTCTAGTAAAGCCTATGCACTTGCATTCATATAAGTAATCTCAGATAGTCTCGGCACCCTCTGCTCCTCTCTGCGTATGCTATTCCGCCCTGAGGCGGGTTAAGGGCCTTGTGCTGACAAGGCCCTTAACGATCCCAAACAGCCCCAGCGCT
>JBMZCU010000029.1:0-17833 GCA_049613705.1 Pseudomonadales bacterium
CGCGCTTACGATTTTAAAGCGCTGGTCAATATCCAAGCGCAGCGCGCCGCCTCGCTGCGCTTGGATGGCATAGAGTCGATCGAAACGACACCGGTGGACCGGCTGATCAAAGGTCTGCCAGTGCGCGGCTTGCGCTCAGTGTTGACGCTCAAAGAGAGCGCTTTTAGCTGCGAGGGGGAGCTCTATCTCTTCGGTGCGGTGATGAGTCGCTTCTTCGGTCTCTACGCCAGTATCAACTCATTTCACGAACTCGAAGTAATCAACAGCAATAACAGCGAGCGCTATCGCTGGGGCATGTTGACCGGGGAGCAGCCGCTGATATGAACTCCATGACGCAGATGCCGGCGCAAAAGCTGCTTAGTGAGGCGCCCAATTACAATTTCTATCAATTGGTCGATTTACTGCACCGCGTGCACGGAGACGATCAGGAGTGCGATCAAGATTTTAAAGCCGGCGAGCAGCGGGTGCGTTTTTCAGCGAGTGCCAGCGTTGGCTTCCCCAAGTCTGATGTGCAGGGGTTATCGCACTTTGCAGCCCCCGGCGCAGATTCGACTCAGACAGGCTACTGTTTAGAGACAACTTTTCTCGGGCTGCACGGCGCGCAGTCGCCGCTGCCGTATCACTATATAGATACGACATCTTACGAATACGCGCAGCACTATCCCGGGCTGCACAATTTTTTAGATTTCTTTAATCAGCGGCTGCTGACGCTGTTCTATCGCGCTTGGCGCAAGTACCGCTACTACGTGCGCTTTCAGGCGGATGCGAGCGATCAGTTTTCGCAGCAGATGTACTCACTGGTCGGTTTGGCCGACCCTAGTTTGCGCGGTGAAACCCCGATCAACTGGTGCAAGATGCTCTCCTACACGGGGACGCTCGCCGCGCGCAGCCGCTCGGCTCAGGTGGTCTCTGGCATCGTGGCACACTACTTTGAACTCGAGCATGTTTCGATCGATCAATGGGTGCACCGCTATGTGGATATCCCGGCGTTTCAGCAAGTTGCCATGGGGGAGAAAAACTGCTCACTCGGCGAAGATTTCACCCTTGGCGAGCGTGCGCATGACCGCTCGGGCAAGTTCACCTTAGTGATAGAGCAACTGTCACAGGCGCGCTTTAAAGAATTTCTACCCAACGGCAAGAACTACGGGCCACTGGTGAAGTTGATCGAGTTTGTAATGCGCGAGCCGCTGGCGTTTGACCTGTCGCTGAGCATGATCCCGCGCGATTTGAAATCGCTAGAGCTCGGTGATGAGAAGAGCTGCCGACTGGGGTGGACAACCTTTATCGGCGATCAGCAAAAGCTGCGCGAGACCAGTCGCAGCGTGTTAATTCAGGTGAGGTCATAAGATGGAACATGCGGCGATCAACATACAAGTTGTGAATGTCGATGCGCTGGAGCGCAACACTAGACCCTATGCACACTTTGACAGCCAGGGCGGCACTATAGGTGCGGCGCCGAATGATCACTGGTACCTCTATGACCGCAGCGGTGAAGTGGCGCCGGAACACGCGCTGATTACACAGCGTGACGACCAGTTCTGCGTGCAGCAGGGCGCGGCGGCCGTCTATGTCAACCACGCTGATTACCCGCTCGGGCGGGATAATCTAGCCCTGCTTCACGATGGCGATATCCTAAAGCTGGGCAAATTTACGCTGCGCGTGAGCTTGGCCGATGAGGGTGCGTTCAACATTAGGCCCAACGCCTCACTCGAGGAGGTCGTCGGTGATGAAGAGCAGAACTCGCTGCTCGTCGATCCGCAGTGGCACAGACGCGAGCGCACGCCCCGGGTTGAGAATGTCGACCCTGAGCTAGCGCTGGCGCAGAGCCTAGTGATTAGTGACAGTGAAGATCCCGAACACTATTTCCAGGCGCAAGAGCAACTGCGCGCCGAGCGCGATGAGCTCGAGGAACTAATCCAAGGTGTACAGCCAATAGCTGCACCCCTCTCGGCGCCCCCGCGCCGCCAAACCACAGACAACCAACCGGCGCCAGCGCGTGTAAGCCCTCGCCCGGAAAACCGAATTAGCAAGGGAGTGCACACAGTGAAAAACGACTTTAGTTCAAAACTTGAAGACCTCGAAGATCTCGTCATGGGGCGCGGTGCCAGCCCGGAATCCGCAGTGGCCGAGACGGCACCTGCGGCTAACTTGGTCGATGAAGCGGGGCACTTAGCCGCCTCGCCACTGCAGCGCGGGCTCGGTGTTTCGCTCAAACAATCTGACCACATGCAAACTCACGACGTGCTCGAAGAGATCGGAGAGACCCTGCGCGAAGCTGTGCAGGGCCTGCTTAAAATTCACGGTGCAGAGCGCGGTCAGGCGGCGACCTCTAGCAAGGTATTGCAGCCGATAGAGGACAACCCACTGCGTTTGGGGATGGATTACACCGGGACGATGGCGGCGATGTTCGACCACAGCCGCTCTATGGTGCACCTCTCGGCACCGATGGCGGTGCGTGAAAGCCTGCACCAGATTCACCTGCACCAGTTGGCCACGAGCTACGCGACAGCCCAGGCACTGAATGCCATTTTACAGGCGTTAGACCCCAGCTCTTTGCTGCGTCGCTTTCAGCGTTACCGCGGTATTAAAGGCCAGGAAGAAGTCAGTGACGAGGGCTGGGCGTGGCAGATGTACACCCATTACTACGCCGAGTTGATTTCATCGCGCCAACAGGGCTTTGAAAAGTTGTACAGCGAAGTGTTTGAACAGGCCTACGATCAGCGCCTGCGGGAGTTGCAGTATGAGAGCCAAGATGAAGTTTAAACGCGCACTGGGCGCGACACTACTGCTCGCCGGTGCACTGTTGCTCGGCGGTTGCAGCACAGCCTCTAAGACCGCGGACATCATCGCCGATCCTGACATCAAGGTGGGCACACAGGGCAGTGGTGATCCCTCGACAGTGGCGCTGAGTTTTTTTGCCGAGCGCGACGTCAATGAAAACTATTTGCTCGAGGGTACCCCGATCGATTTTCACCTGGTCTACATGAAAGACGATTCTAAGATGCTCGCGGGGGATTTCGACCAGTTGATGTTCGAGCTAGAGGCCTCCCTGGGCAAGAATTACCTAGGCCATGATGACTACACCATGATTCCCGGGCAATACAAGTATGTAGAGGCGGTAGAGGTGCCCGAGGGCACACGCTACATCGGCTTGATCGCCCGTTTTGCCGAGCCAAACCAGACCCAGTGGAAGAAGAGCACGCGGATAAAATCCAAGGGCCATCAATACAATTTTTTGGTGCAGCTACGCCGCGCCAATGTGGATGTTATCAAGGAAGATTACTAGCTATGTCGACACGCAATAGAGTGATCTGGAGCGAGGGGCTGTTTATTAAACCGCAGCACTTCCAACAGCAGTTTCGCTACACCGAAAATCAGTTACAGCAAAACACCAAGGCGGTCAGTGAGTACCTCTACGGTTTGATGTCGCTGGAGATCAACGCTGAATACTTGAGCTTTGGCCGCATTTCGCTGGTCAGCGCCGCGGGCATGACACCCGATGGCACTAGTTTTGAGTTTCCGCTGCTCGATGACCTGCCGGCGCCGCTGGATGTCACCGACGCCTCCTACGCCAACCAGATTATCTATCTGGCGATCCCGCTGCGCGAGGACTCGCTCAAAGAGATTACTTGGCAGGATGACCTGGGACATTCGCGCTACAAGGCGAGCAGCCAGTTGACGCGGGACATCCACTCTAGAGATGGCGATGATGTGCAGTTGGACGTGGCCAAAGTGAACTTGCGCTTGATGTTTGAGCGCGAGGACCGCAGCGCGTTTAGCTCACTGCCGATTGCGCGCATCTTGGAGAAGCGTCCCGACGGTAGTGTCGTGCTCGACCCCGACTTTATGCCCTGCAGCTTAACCGTTGCGGCCATTCCCCAGTTGCACCGTTTTGTCGGCGAGATGGGTGGGCTGATGCGCGAGCGCGCGAAAAACATTGCCGAGCGCTTGGGGGCACCCGGCCAGTCCGGGGTGGCAGAGGTGACTGACTTTATGCTGCTGCAAGTGCTCAACCGGGTGCACCAGTGGTTTACCCACCTATCGCGCCTGGCGGTGCTCCACCCAGAGCGCCTCTACGAGGCCCTGTTGCAAGTGGCCAGTGAGCTGATTACCTACACCCAAGAAGGGCGCTTACCGCAGGAGTTTCCGGCCTACGATCACGATTACCCTCAGCAGAGCTTTCGCGCCCTCATGCACTCGCTCCAACAGAGCTTGAGCACCGTGCTCGAGCCGCGCGCCGTGGCGATCCCACTGGAAAAGCGCAAGTTCGGCTTGATGGGGGCGGCAATCGCCGATCGCACCTTGCTCGAGAGTGCAGACTTTGTGATCGCGGTGCGCGCCAACCTGCCGCTGGACACGCTGCGCAAACAGTTTGTGCAGCAGACCAAGGTCGCTTCGGTCGAGAAAATACGCGATTTGATCAGCTTACAGATACCGGGTATCGAGTTGATCAGCCTGCCGGTGGCACCGCGCCAGTTGCCGTATCACGCTGGGTTTACCTACTTCCAGCTCGATCGCAACAGCGCCAACTGGTCGATGCTGGAGGAGTCCAACGGCTTCGCGTTCCACGTTGCGGGCGACATTCCGAATTTAGAGCTGCAGTTCTGGGCGATCAGAACGTAGATGGCACCGGGCAGCGTGCTGCCCGCTTAATGATATCAATGATGAGGCGAAACTCATGGAAGCAAATTACGCCCACAGCGAAGACTATAACAGCGCCGACAACGATGGGCTGCTGAGCGATGACAAGCCGCAAGATAAAGGCGCCATCGATAACTTTCTGTTCCAGGGAGTGAAGGGCGTCGATGTCGATGAGGACTTCTGGTTCAAGTTGCGCGGTAACAGCATAAATTTGTTGATCGATGTCGCCGAGCCGCTGCTCGGGCTGGTGTGTCGGGTTAAAAGTTTGACCCAGTACGAGCATATCGAGGAACTCTATCAGCAAGTGGTTGATGAGATCCGCATGATAGATACCGAACTTGCGGCACAGGGGTATGAAAAGGCAGTGATGCTCTCCTACCGCTACGTGCTGTGTACTTTTATCGACGAGTCGATCATGGGCACGCGCTGGGGCAGCGGGGTGTGGGCGCAGCACTCGCTACTGACACGTTTTCACAATGAGACTTGGGGCGGCGAGAAGGTGTTTAGCATCCTCAGTCGTATCGAGACGGACCCCAAGCGCTACCGCGAGCTACTCGAGTTTATCTACCTGTGTCTGTGCCTAGGTTTTGGCGGGCGCTACCGGGTTGATCCAAGCCCACAGAACGAGGAAAAGTTCCAGCAGATACTGGCAGACCTGCAAGAACTTTTAAGCCTCAACAGCGAAGAGTTGCCAGACGGTCCGCTGGCTCAGCCGCCAACCCGCAATGTACTGCGTACCAAACACAGCTTGAATCGCCGCATTCCACTGTGGTCTGTGTTTGCCGCCTTTGGCTTGGGACTAGCGGCGACCTTTGGTTATTTCTACTTCAGTTTGGCGCAGCGCAGTGAAGAAGTGCTGGACAAGTTGAACCATATTTTGAATTGATTTTTGGGCGCGCCCGAACGACAAGGAGTGAGTTGTGATTCGTATTGAATTAGCTGTGTTAATGGAGCGTCTCAACGCGCTGAGCAAGCACGCAGTAGAAGAGGCAGCGGCGCTGTGTGTCAGCCAGCAGGGCGCTGAAATTAGTGTCGAGCACTTGCTGTTCACACTGCTGGAGACACCCTACAGTGACATGCGGCTCATTTTGGAGCAGGCGCAGATCGACCCGCTGACCCTGAAAAACTCACTCGGTGCGCGCATCGCAGCCAACAAACAGCCCGCGCTGAGCGACTACCCGACTTTTTCGCCGCTGTTAGTTGAACTGCTGCAGGACGCCTGGCTGTTAGGAAGCACCGAGTATCGCCACAGCGAGCTGCGCGGCGGGGTGTTCTTTCTTGCCACGCTGCTCAATGCCGGGCGCTATCTTGGGCGCGAAACGGTTGAGCTTTTGAGCCCAATCAACCGAGAATCGCTGCGCAGCCACTTCGAAAAGCTACTCGCTAAGTCTGTTGAAGCACCTAAGCTTGGAGCCGCCAAGCAAGCTGGCGCTCAACCGCTGCAAGGCGCAGATAGTCTGCTGGATAAGTACACCGCTAACTTTACCCAGATGGCGCGCGATCAAGCGCTGGATCCAGTGTTGTGCCGCGAGGAAGAAATTTCCCTGATGATCGATATCTTGTGCCGGCGGCGCAAGAACAACCCTATCGTGGTTGGTGATGCCGGTGTCGGCAAGAGTGCGGTGATTGAGGGGTTAGCGCAGCGCGTTGTCGCAGGCAATGTACCACAAAAGCTACAGCAGGTAGAGCTGCTCTCACTGGATCTCGGTGCCCTGCAGGCTGGTGCTTCAGTGAAGGGCGAGTTTGAGAAGCGCCTCAAAGGTGTGATCGAAGAGGTCAAGCACGCCCCGCACGAAATCATTTTGTTTATCGATGAAGCCCACACCTTGATTGGTGCCGGCAATGCCGAGGGCGCAGGGGATGCCGCCAACTTACTCAAGCCGGCGCTGGCGCGCGGCGAACTGCGTACGATTGGTGCCACGACGTGGAAGGAGTACAAAAAGTACTTTGAGAAGGATCCCGCGCTGAGCCGCCGCTTTCAGCTGGTCAAGCTGGACGAGCCAAGTATCGAGGAGGCGGTGCACATCATGCGCGGGCTCTCAGAGGTTTACGAGCGCGCGCACAGCGTGCTGATTGGCGACGATGCACTCGAGGCGGCGGCGCAGCTTTCGGCGCGCTATATTTCAGGCCGCCAATTGCCGGATAAGGCGATCGATGTGCTGGATACCGCTTGTGCCAGGGTTGCGATTAACCTGAGCGCACGGCCTGAGCGTATCAATCGCCTAGAGGAGAAAATTCGCCGCAGTGAGACAGAACTTGAGCGTTTGAGACGCCAGCGTCAACTCGGTATCGAGGTCGAAGAGGTGCGCATCGAGCAGATAGGGGCGAGCAAGGAGCAATTACTGGCTGAGGCCAATGAGTTGACCGCTGCTTGGTCTGAGCAGCAAGGTGTCGTGCAGCAGATACTGGCGCTGCGCGCCGAACTGGCAGACCCTGAGACAGCAGCAGATACTGCAGAGCTCGGGCGTGAACTGCATGCCTGCAATACCAAGTTGGCGCAGTTGCAAGGCGCCGAGACACTGGTTAATGCCTATGTAGATGCAGACCAGATCGCGCGGGTAATCGGCGATTGGACCGGTGTGCCGGTCAATCAGATGAGTGCCAACCAGCTGAGCGTGATCACAGAGCTGCCACAGTACCTAGGCGCCCAGATAAAGGGGCAGGATATCGCTATCGCCAAGGTGCACAAGCACCTGTTGACTGCGCGCGCAGATTTACGCAAAACAGGGCGGCCGCAAGGGGCTTTCTTGCTGGTCGGACCCAGCGGCGTCGGCAAGACAGAGACTGTGATTCAGTTGACCGAGCGACTCTACGGCGGCAAGCAGTTCCTGACGACCATCAACATGTCGGAGTATCAGGAAAAGCACACCGTATCGCGCTTGATCGGTTCACCGCCAGGCTATGTCGGCTTTGGGGAGGGGGGGATTTTGACCGAGGCAATCCGCCAGAAACCTTACTCTGTCGTGCTGTTGGATGAAGTCGAAAAAGCCCATCCCGAAGTACTCAATTTGTTTTATCAGGCCTTTGATAAAGGTGAACTCGCCGACGGTGAGGGGCGTTTAATCGACTGCCAGAACATCATGTTCTTCCTGACTTCGAACTTGGGCTTTCAGACGATTGTCGACTACGCCGAGCAGCCAGAACAAATGGATGATGCGCTCTATCCGACACTGGCGGAGTTCTTCAAACCCGCGCTGTTGGCGCGTATGGAAATTGTGCCCTACTTGCCACTGCCCGCGCCGATACTGGAACAGATTATCGGGGCCAAGGTTGAGAAGTTGGCACAGACCCTGCGCGAGCGCTATCGCGCAGCGGTTGAGATCGATAGTGAAGTTATCACGCAGATCCGTGCACGAGCCAATCGCAGCGAAAACGGTGCTCGCATGATCGAGTCCGTGATTGATGGCCAGTTGCTGCCCGGGCTATCACTGCAGTTGCTCGAGCGCCTGGCTGCTGAACAGGCGGTCAGTGAAATCAAACTCGCAGTGTGCGATCAGCAGTTCACGTGTGAGGTGATCTAGTGCGTCTGGCTCGAGCAGTTGATACTTTGCAGCCGCTGTTGCAGGCGCAGAACGAGGCTGAGTTGGCGTTGGCTGCCCTGCAGTTGCGCGCCGAGCACGGCACGCTTGAGCGCGCCTGGCTACTGCGCTTGAGCTACGACGGGCGCAACTTGGAGGTTATCGCCGCGATAGAGGGGCAGGGTGCACTACAGATTGAGCAGTGCGAGGGGCTGAGCTTCTCGTGCAGTGATTTCGATCAGCCTTTTGCCCATGCGGTGTTTAGTGGTCGCGCGCTGTGTCTGAGCCAGTTGCACTGTGCCAGCGGTGCCCAGCACCCCCGCTACAGCGCCTGGATTGCACCGATGAACAGCGGCAGTGAACTGAGTGTCGAGCCTATCTACAGCGCAGAGAAGCTCTATGGTTTGTGGGCGGTGCAGCGCAGTGAGGACGGTGAGAGTCGGCGCGATGTCGAGGCGCTACAGCAACTCTTGGTACTGCAGTTGGAGGGGCTGTTGCACCGCCAGCGCGAACGCGCCGGCAAGGTGCAGTTGGCCAACGAGGTGCAGGCGCTTAACAGCGACCTGCAGCGCAGCGCCCAAGTGCATCAATTGGCGCACTCGATTATTGGTAGCTCAGCGGCGGTGCGCCAGTTGCAGCAACGCATCGCTGTGGCGGCCAGTGCCAAACTCAGCGTATTGATTTGCGGGGAGACAGGCGTTGGCAAAGAGCTGGTGGCCCGCGCGGTGCATCAGTTGTCCGAGCGCGCCGACAAACCTTTTGTGGCGCTCAACTGCGCGGCGATACCTGAAACACTGCTAGAAAGTGAGCTCTTTGGCTATGTCAAAGGTGCGTTTTCTGGCGCTGTTGGTGAATCGAAAGGACTCCTTGGCAGCGCCGATGGCGGGGTGTTCTTTCTCGATGAAATTGGCGATATGCCCTTTAGCTTGCAAGCTAAGCTGCTGCGGGTACTGGAGACGCGAAGCTATCGCCAAGTGGGCGGCACGCAAGAGCACTCCTGCGATTTTCGCCTAGTGGCTGCAACACACCACAACATCCCAGCGCTAATCGCCGAGCAGCGCTTTCGCAGCGACCTCTACTACCGGCTTAACAGCTTCCCGATTCAGGTACCGGCACTGCGCGAGCGCCGCGAAGACATTCGTTTGCTGGCCGAGCACTTTATCCGCCGTTACAACGCCGATAACGCCCGTGCGGTTGCAGGGCTCTCCAGTGCGGTACTGGAACAACTCGAGGCGCTGCCACTGGCGGGTAATGTGCGTGAGTTGAAGAACCTGATTGATTACGGCTGTGCCCACAGCGCCGACGATGGCGTGATCGCGCTGCTTGATACCAGTGCCTTTGCCGCCCCAGAGCCTGTGGTTATCGAGGCTGTAGAGCGCGAGTCGGACTTTGCAGAGGTGAGTAACCTCAGAGCGGCTGTCGAGCAATTTGAAACGCGCCTGATCAGTGCCCGGCTGCGCCAGTGCCGGGGAAATAAAACGATGGCTGCGCAGACACTCGGTGTGCCGCGGCGAACCTTTACCCATATTTGTCAGCGATTGGAGTTAACCAAACAGTGAACAAGATTTTAGTGAGTAGCTTGCTAGCCGCGCTCTTGTTGCCGGCACTGTCGCAAGCCAATGACAGGCAGCTGATAGAACGTGCTAATCAGTGCGCTGAGCTCGTGAATAACCGCCTGGAACGCTTGGCCTGTTTTGATGCGGCCTTTGGCACCGCGATCACACCCTCAGTAGAGCCGCAGGCAGCGATTGTAGAAGGTGTCGATCCGCGTCCGGTGTTCTGGCACCGCGTGGTGGCTCAGGAGAAACAGCGCCGCGATGAGGATCTCTTTGTCAGTAATCTACAACTGGCCGAGCGCGCCGCGCTGGCACAGGGTCTGGAGTGGCCAGCTGAAGATGCACCGGCAGTCGAGGAGGTCGTGCTGACCCAGCAGGCGCAGGGCAGTTTACCGCCGCGCCCGGCGCTGGTGATCAGTTGCCTGGATAACATCACCCGGCTGCAAATTTTGCTGCATCGACCTATCGATGAGGGTATGACGCCGCTGACGTTGCGCATCGATGAGCGCGCGGTGCCCAGCCGCTGGTTCAGCGAACACGGCGGTTACTTAATCCGCGCCGGTCGCGGTCTGCCGGGGATAGAGGACATCAAGTCGATGTTCTCCGGCAAGACACTTGTGGTACGCAGCAAAGAGCCAATGCTGGATAACCTGAGTTTTGATTTAACGGATTTGGCGCAGCAGATAGAGCCGCTGCGCGAGGCCTGCCACTGGTAATGACGATGAGTGCGATAGAAAAAATCTTACAGCCGATCCCGGGAGACAGTGCGGTTGGCACAGCGCTAGAGGATGACGCCCAACTCCATTTTATCGATGACGAGATGATGAAAGTCGGCTCGCTGTCTCACGGCTCTATTGCCTGGGATAAGGTGGAGCGCAGCGCATTGGAAATCCTGTGTGGAAAAAGCAAAGACATCAAAGTATTGGCGAACTATCTGCAGTGTATGCAGCAGGATGCTGATGCGGCGGCGATGCTTAGCTCACTGCAGTTGTTGAGCGCGTTTATCGGTGCTTTCTGGCTGCAGGCATTTCCCAAGCCCGGCCCTAAGGGCGCGGGATTACGGGCCAAGTTGCTCAAACAAATCCTGCAGCGCAGTGCCATTGCCGCCAAAAAGGTAGAACGCTTTGATGCTACTGGCGATGACGTGCAAAAAGTACTGCAGCAACTGCGTGAGACTCTCGAGGCGGCGAAATTAGATATCGCCGCGTTGGATCCGCTGCGCGCAGCCCTAGTGCAACAAGAGAGTGAAGTGGCCTCGCAGCCTCCGCCTGATGAGGACGCTGAAGGGGCGCAAGAGGGGACAATTGAGGCACCTAAAGTACCCAAGGTGTACTTCGACCCTAAAAATGAGCGCGCGACCCGCCAGGCACTGATGAGCATGGCTGATTTTTTGAATATCACGGACCCTCAAGCGGCGCTTGGCTACCGTGTTCGACGCCACGCGCTGTGGTTTTCAATTACTCAGTTGCCTGCGTGTAAACGCGAGACCACAACAGAGTTGGCCGCCTTTTCAGCGGAGCGCTACAGCGATTACTGCCAGGCGTTGGCGCGTGAGGGCGACTTGGCGTTGCTGAAAAAACTCGAGCGCAGTTTAGAGCAGGCACCCTATTGGTTCGACGGCCATCATCTGAGCTATCAGTTGTGCCGCAAACTCGGCTTTGGCGAAGCTGCCCAGGCGGTGCTGTTGGAAACACAGGCCTTTATCGAGCGTTTCCCACAGCTGCTGGATTACTGCTACAGCGACGGCAGTCACTTTGCCAATGAGCAGACCAGGCAGTGGCTGCGCACAGCGACAACGGCCGAACAAGGCAGTGGCACCGCAGCGAGTGACTGGGATGCAGAGCGTCAGCGCGTGCTCGAGCTGTGCCAGCGCGAGGGCCTGGACGCTGCGCTGCGCCTGGTTGACGATCAGCTCAGGGCGGCTGGCAATCCGCGCGACAATCATTACTGGCGCTTGATCAACGCCGATTTACTGAGTAGCCAGGGGTTAGTGCAACTGGCGCAGATGCAATTGCGGGCGCTGATGGAGAGCGCCCAGGGTATGTCGCTGCAGGCGTGGGAGCCTTCCTTCGTCCAGCACATTACGCAATCCCTCGACATTACGGACAATTAGGGTGAAAACCATGTGGAACTCAATCAAGAAATTCGGAAAATTCCTCGCCCCATACTTTAAAGCCGCGGCACCAGTACTGCTGGCGCTGGTGGTTATTTTACTGCTGGTGGCGATCTGGTGGTTTGGCCCCAGGTTGGAACTGTTCGAGCGCAAGCCGCTGGAAAGTGTGGCGATGCGCGCTATTGCATCGCTGGTGATCGTGCTCACAATCGCGCTGTTCTGGGGGATTCGCCAGTATCGCAAGCTCAAGGCAATACGTGCGGCTGAAGCGCAGGCGCAGCGCTACAAGGATAGCCCGGTACAGCAGATTATCGACAAGCAGGAGGCGGAGTTCGATCAGATACTCGAGGGCATGCGCGAAGGTCTCGGCGGCGGCAACTACCTCTATAAACTCCCTTGGTACTTGGTGATGGGGGTGGAAAATGCGGGTAAAACTAGCCTGATCAACCGCTCAGAGCAGAGCTTTGCGCTGACGGCTGCACTCAAAGCCAATATGGGCAAGCGCAGTAACCCTTACGGTGTCGACTGGTGGATTGGCGATGAGTCGGTAATCATGGACCCGGACGGTGAAATTCTAACCCAGGGTAGCGTCAACCCTGAGAACGGCGAAGTGAAAACAGCCTTGTGGAATCATTTTATCGAGTGGCTGGAGCGCAACCGCAGCCGCCGCCCGCTGAACGGCGCGATTATCGTGCTGGATCTGGAAAAATTGAGCACCGGCAGTGTCTCTGATCGCAAGGCGTATGCGAGTGTGATCCGCACTCGCCTGCGCGAGTTGATGGAGCGCCTCTCGACGCGCTTCCCTATCTATGTGGTACTGAGCAAGATGGATTTGCTCAGCGGTTTCGACTTGTTCTTTAAGCACATGTCCAAGGCGGAACGTGAGCAGGCGATGGGCTTTACCTTTTCGATGGACTCGGTGCACAGTGAGGACGGCTGGCTAAAAGAATTTGACGCGCAGTACACCCAGATGCTCGAGCGCATGAATGCGCTGCTACCTAAACAGCTGGAACAGAGCAAAAATACTCAGGAGCGCACCGCACTGTACAGCTTTGTGCGCCAGCTCTCGGGGCTGAAAGAGGTTTTACAGCACTTTCTCAAGGAGGCGTTGGAAAGCGATCGCTTCTCGACCTCGGCGCTAGTGCGCGGTGTTTACTACACCTCGGTTTACCAGCAGGGGGTGCCGAGTGATGTGTTTATCAATAACGCCGCCAAGCGCTACAACTTGCCAGAGCAAATTAACCGCGCACAACATGCGGCGCAGTCGAGCATCTTTTTCTCCGGCGGGTTGTTTAGAAACATTATCTATCCGGAATCCGGTATCGCCGGGGACAACTTCAAAGTCGCACGGCAAAAGCGCAATGTGTTGATTTTAGCGACTCTGGCCTGCTCGATCGCCAGTGTGATGATAGTGCTGACATGGCGCAATTACTACGACCAAAACAGCGTGGCGGCCGAGGGTGTGCTGGCTAAGGCCGCGGATTACATCGATCAAAATATCGATTACAAGATAGACCCTTCAGGGCGCAACCTCATTGAGCCTTTGAATTTGATCCGCGAGGCGACTTTAGAGTTTGGTTTCTACCGTGAGCGCACTTCTATACTGGCAGATTCTGGGCTGTATCAGGGGCGCATTATCGGCCCGCAGGTGGAGAAAGCCTACCTAGAGCTGTTGGCCTCGCGCTACCTCCCGGCCTTGATGCAGGGCATTGTGCAGGATATGAAGACTAAGGCGCCTGGCAGTAATGAGAAGCTGACGGTGCTGCGTGTGCTGCGCATGATGGAGGACAGCGCTGGGCGCACCGGCGAGAGTGTACAGCAGTATATGGCCAGACGTTGGCAGCAGGAGTTCAACGCCCAGGGCGAAGTGCAGAACGAGTTGATGGGGCATCTCAACTACGCGATGGAACACACCGATATTGCGCAGTCGCGCCGCGAGGGCGAGCAGAAAGTCATTCGCGCCGTACACCCTTTTGACAATGAGATTAAACAGGCGCAAATAGACTTGGCGAGGCTGCCGCTGGAGCAGCGAATCTACCGCAATATGACCCATCAGGCGGCGGCAGAGCTCAGCGCACCGCTGGATCTGAAAACGGTGATTGGACCGGTGTACGACATCGTATTCAAAGACCGAAGTGTACAGGGCGAGGCACTGGCCAATGAGACCAATCCGATCGAGCGGCTCTACACAAAAGATGGGTTAACCAACTACTTTTTGCCGCGCACGGACGGAGTGACTAACCTGGCGATCATCGATAGTTGGGTACTTGGAAAAACGCAGAAGGTTGACTTCAGTGAAGCGGACAAGCGCTATTTTCGCGAGCAGTTGGCCGATCAATACGTGGCTGATTACAGCAGTGCATGGCGTCGGGCGATCAACAAGGTTGAAGTGCAAAATTTCGCCGATATCAACCACGCGGTGCTGATTTTGCGCAACATGACAGACAGCAATCAGCCGCTGCAGCGCCTGATCAATGCGGTTAAAACCAACACTGCGCTTTTCCCCAAACTGGAGAATGATAGCGATGAGGCGCGCGAACTGGCGCTGAAGACGCCACAGTATGCGTTGGCTTCACGTATCGACAAGCAGTTCTCAGAGCTGACCAACCTCAACCAGAGCAGTGGTGATCAGCAGGCGTATATCGAAGAGGTGATGATGGAAATCACTAACCTATACAACTATATGAAGGCGATCCAAGATGCGCCGGATGTTGGTAAAGCGGCGCTGGAGGCAGCGAAAAAGCGCCTCACGCTCAATGACATCGATCCTATCTTTTCACTGCAGCGTATGGCGGCAGGTCTGCCAAAGCCAATGGACGCGCTGGTGGGCAAGCTCGCCGAGCAGAGCTGGAACACAGTGCTGCGCCGTGCGGTCAAGCAAGTGGAGAAGCGCTGGTACGAGGATATCTATCTCGAGTTTGAAGAGAAGATAGCCGGGCGCTACCCCTTTGCAGCCGGTAGCCGCCGCGATGTTTCGCTACAGGATTTCGAGCGATTCTTCGCGCCGGACGGCAAGATGAGTAACTTCTATCGCGAGAACATGAAGATTTTCCTCGAGGACAATCTCGAAGAGCTTAATTCTATCGGTGCCGAGGGCGAGCAGCTGATCCGCCAGGACGTGCTGGACCAGCTGGCAGCTGCGTGGCGTATTCAGGAGGCGTTTTTCGATCGCAAGGGCAATCTCAGTGTGCAGTTTTCGGTGCAGCCGACGCGCCTGAGCGGCAACAAGCGCCGCAGCGTGATCAACATCGACGGCCAGATCATAGACTTCAGCCACGGCGCGAGCCGCGAGATCAGCATGGTGTGGCCAAACTCGCTGCGCGAGGGCAACCGCAGCAAGCTGACCTTAGTGCCGCTGGCGCGCAACTACTCGCCGCGCAGCATAGAGCGCACGGGGCCCTGGGCGTTCTTCCGCCTGATCGAAGCCGGACAACTCTCGGGCAGCAGCGCCAGCGATGTCACCCTGAGCTTCAATATCGACCAGGGCAATGTGAGCTACAAATTACTGGCCGAGAGTAACAACAACCCCTTTACTCAGTCGCTGTTCAAGGCATTCAGCTTGCCGAAGAACTTGTATTGAGGGGCAGATCCTGCGCGGATGAGCGGGATATGGCCACGAGTGAGCAAGTTGTTGCTCACTCATAAGTTTAAATAGTTATAACGTGCTGATTTTATTGGGATATTAAGTTGGCACACAAACTGCTATTTATGCTGCATTAAGCTTGGCGTTTTGCAGAGCTTGAATTAACTCAACTAACGAAAAAGGAATTTACGATGCCAACTCCTTGTTATATCGCGATCGAAGGTCAAACTCAGGGCAACATCACAGCAGGTGCTTTTACAGCGGATTCTGTGGGCAATATCTTCGTTGAAGGTCACGAAGATGAAATGCTAGTGCAAGAGTTTTCACACGAAGTCACAGTACCGACTGATCCGCAGTCAGGTCAGCCTTCTGGTCAGCGCGCGCACAAAGCGTTCAAGTTCACTGTTGCACTGAACAAAGCCGTCCCGCTGCTCTACAACGCCCTGGCTTCAGGTGAAATGTTGCCAACAGTGACGATGAACTGGTACCGCACTTCTGTTGAAGGCAAGCAGGAGCACCACTTCACTCACGTGTTGACGGATGCGACTATCGTCAACATCGACTGCAAGATGCCGCACTGCCAAGATCCAGCGAAAGTTGAATACACGCAGCTGGTTGAGGTGTCGCTGTCTTACCGCAAGATCGATTGGACACACGAAGTTGCAGGCACTGCAGGTGCTGACGACTGGCGTGCGCCGCTGGTTTAAGTATCAGCGACTAATTAAAAGCCACGGCCTCTGCCGTGGCTTTTTTGGTTTAGGGCGTTCAGAATGCGCACTTTAGGTGTGATGTAACTATGACAAGGAGCGACAGAGATGGAATTACAGAAAGGGGCAAATGTTAGTTTGCCGCAAGTCGGCGGCAGTATTGTCGTTACGCACAAGGCGCACAGCGGCGCGGACATTAACCTCACGGCTTTCCTTCTGGATGAGTCGGGCAAAGTGCGCAGCGATGAGGATATGGTGTTTTTTAATCAGCCCAGAGATCCCGCCGGTGTTGCTAGCTTTGTAGCGCCGGTAAATGCGCAGGACAGTGTGACCCATCAAATAGATTTTTCGCTCAATCAGCAGGTCGCTAAAGTGGCGATTACCCTTACCGACGAGTCGGGTAAAGGCTTTGCGGGGTTGGGGCTCAGTGCTCAAGTGCGCTGCGGCGATAGTTGTATCGAGCTTATGCCGCAAAACTTTGCCACAGAGCGCGGCATAACCGTGGCGGAAATCTACTGGCGCAATGGTGAGGCGAAAGTGCGCGCCGTGTGGCAGGGGTTCGAAAGTGGCTTGTCTGGGTTGTGTTCGCTCTACGGTGTCGAGGTTGATGATGAGCCAGCTCCAGCTCCAGCTCCAGCTCCAGCTCCAGCTCCTGAGATTGCTGCGCCAGTCGCGCCGAGTGTCAGCTTGCAAAAAGTGAGTGGTAAAGTCGACTTAGCCAAAGGCAAAAAGGCGGTGTTGATTGAGAAAACACCCGAGATCACGGCTTCTATCTCTTGGAACAGCAGCACAGATTACGATGTCTACGCCCTGGTTTACCTGCAGGACGGCACACAGGTCGATGTGGCGATGTTTGGTGCCGGTAAAGCGGTGCGCCCACTGCAGACTTATGGCAACGGTGCGGTACATCACTGCGGTGACATTGGCAGGCAGCAGGGCGGTGGGTTTTTTAAGCGCTTGAAAGGAGGCGAGCAGGCCCAGGCACGCGAGGAGATCAAAATACGCCTCAACGACTCTATTCGCGCCGTGGTTCCTGTAGCTTACTCTGCACAATCTAACGGTACGGGTTCCTTTCATCGCTACAAGGTCTCAATGAAAATTGATAATCACGCCGGTACAGAGGTCATTATCCCCGCGGAAAATGCCAACAAAGATAATACTATTTATACCTGTGTACCCGGGATGATAGTCAATACGGATGATGGTGTGATGATTGAAGCACTTGAGCTGTATAGCCAACCTGGCTCCGAAAACCGCCCTACACTCAGCGCTAGCAGTGGCAAAGTAGAAGTGAATATGGATGCAGGGCCAGTGAATGACTATAAGTGAGTAAGGCCGTGTTTTAAGGGATTGGCAAGAGTCTACGACGTTGCCAACCCCTTACTTGAGATGCGATGCGTGAGCCAAGCAGCTGCTTGGCCACGTGCAGCCATCCGCTTATAATTGTTAGTTGTAGCTGGTGACTCGGCTACCGGAGACATTGTTGCTCGCGGAGAACTCGCGTTTCAGCCCGCCAAGCTCGCCGTTAGACAGTTTGAGAAGGTCTTGATAACAGGAGGATTCCGTCAGTGAAATGCTGGCGCCGCTGCCCTGTAACGGATAGCCGAAGTCGCTCTGGTAACGGGTGTCGACTTCTGCGTTGAATGTGAGATAAATCAAACCGTTTTTGGCTGAGCCCTGGGCGGGTTCAATCTTAATTTTGTAATCATCGGCAA
>JBMZCU010000030.1:0-17767 GCA_049613705.1 Pseudomonadales bacterium
CTCTCAAGCAAACCAAACCATGGCCAATTTAATACTGCTCAACAAACCCTTTCGCGTACTCAGCCAGTTCACTGACGACGAGGGGCGCACCACACTTCGCGACTTCGTGGACGATAAAGGCTACTACCCTGCTGGCCGACTAGACTACGACTCTGAAGGCTTACTTATCCTGACAGATGACGGCGCGACGCAGCACCAACTGGCCAATCCAGCCTTCAAACTGGCGAAGACCTACTGGGTGCAACTCGAAGGGGAAATTGATGACCAGGCACTCTCGCAGTTAAGCCGCGGCGTAACACTTAAAGACGGCCCGACAAAACCTGCGCAGGTAAAGCGCATCACAGCACCTGCTATCTGGCCGCGCAACCCGCCGATTCGCGAGCGGGCCAACCAAAAAACTTGCTGGATCGAGTTAAAAATTAAAGAGGGGAAAAATCGCCAAGTAAGGCGCATGACAGCCGCGGTAGGCTTTCCGACGCTACGCCTGATCCGCTATGCCATTGGCAACTGGACACTAGAAGCTCTCTCCCCGGGAGAACAGCGACGCGAAACGGTACACCTAGCCACCACCGCGCCTAAGCGCGCTAAACACCAAGCTACTCGGCGTCCTCACACAGCGAAATCCCGCCGCCGCTAATCTCAATACGCCCCATTTT
Organism: Pseudomonadales bacterium; assembly: GCA_049613705.1. Lineage (GTDB taxonomy): Bacteria > Pseudomonadota > Gammaproteobacteria > Pseudomonadales > Balneatricaceae > Rs1. Next base: position 657 of record JBMZCU010000030.1, read on the forward strand.
TTTGAGCGTACCCAGCGCCATTTTGTATGATTTTTTGCTGATACCAAAGCGCTGATAGATGTCCTCTGGTGCGCTTTTATCCCCCAGCTCACTGCGCCCGCCGCGCTGGCTCAAATCATCGAGTATCTGCTGACACAACTGATCGACCTTTGCATAGCCAGGCGGGTCGAGCATCACATCGATCTTACCCTGTGCCAGTATACGCTTGATGTAACCTTTGCGGCGCTGCCCTGGGCGTACGGTTTTAAAGATATCTGCCGCGTGCAGAACTGCCCAGTAGGCATTATCCGCAATAACGCTAAAGCCCAAATCACTTTTACGTGCGATGAAAAGCTCAACTTCAGCTCCCACCTTTAAGTCAGAGAGATCTTTTTTAAGAAACTTATCGAGCTTTGTCGATGCTGCAATACGGCCCGTGTTATCAAGGTAAGCACATACCGTGATGCGCTGCCCAGGCTCCAGCGGCTTTCGCTGTTCAGCGAAAGGTACAAAAAGCTGTTTGGGAAGCCCCCACTCAAGAAATGCCCCCGTCTTATTGACCTCAGCGACACTTAACGTCGCAAACCCACCCACTTGGATAAGTGGCTGCTTTGTACTCGCGATCACGTAGTCATCAGAGTCCAAATAGACAAAGACCTCTAGCATTTGACCTAGCTCGCAACCCTCAGGTACTTCAGCTTTAGGTAGCAGTATTCCACCGTATTCAAAACCTTCAAGGTACAGCCCAAAGTCAGCTTCACGTATTATCTTGAGGCGGTTTTTTCTACCGATTTCTATCATATTTTTCTCACTTTGGGCTCTAACAAAGAGCCGATTCTTCACTTGGGGTAAGCCGCACCTTAGATGCAATACTTCTATCTGTAAAAGCCTACTCTGTAGCTAACTTAGTGCGGCGCCTTCACCACAGCCGCAAACTACCGTTTTCCTTTAAGTAAAAAGCGCCACTAGCGCCCCTATCAAACCACCAAACACACCGCCCCAAACCACCAGCCAACCTAAGTGCTGGCGAATCATTTGTTGTACGATATCCTTCACCAGGGCAGGTGTTAGCTCTGCTAAGCGCTGCTCGACAATGGATTCCACTTTAGCGATGATTGAGGCCACATTGTTAGGCTGCTCAAGGGCATCGATAAGCAGCGCCTTGAAGCGCTCACTCTGGCTTAGCTCAGTCACTGAGCGGCGAATTTCTGCGATGAATGGCTCACGCATGGGTTCCAGCGCCTGCGCCCCGCCAGCCATCGCCAGTAAACTGCCGAACGATGAGCTTTCTATAACACCGATCAATCCATCGAAAGTAGGCTCTAAATCGACCTTTTCAATCACCGGCTGCAAATTCAACTCCATTGCCTGCGCATTGTTCTGCAGAAAACGATCAATGTTTTGCTCGGTAAAAAACTGCTCCATGATCAGCGCCTGTATACCTGCTTTAAATTGCTCGAAGCGCGCAGGAATAACACCGGAGCCGTATAATCCAGGCACTTTCTCAAACAACATGTGCACAGCCAACCAGTTCGTCAGTGCGCCTGATAACGCAAAAGCACCAATAGAGAAAAGCAACTCACTGCCGCTAATATACGCAATTAGGACGACCAGCGCCGCCAGTGTATTGGTGATTAAACTCTTACTCATACAGCCCCCATAAAAGAGGCTGTATTATAGGGAGAGCTTTAACTGATTGCCATGACTGCCTAAGCTGCGCACTACAATGAAGGGAACAACACCCAACAGCGCGCTTCAGCAAGGCCGCGTTAGCGCGAACGTGTCAAATGCTGGATAGAAATCCGTTAAGTATCCTAAATAGTCGAGGCGCTTGTAGTCGTATAGAGGTTTGCCCTGACCACTGAGATCAGAGCACTTTGATTGAATTGCTTACTCGTCTAAGTTTTTCTTGAGCACTAAACCGTGCTTGCGAGCCAGCAACATTGCCACCTTAGTCACACCCGTGAAGTGCTGATTGCCACTGCCGTGATGACTAGCTGAAGATGTACTTAAAAGCTCTATAATTTCATTAAGTGTATCCTCTGTATCCTGCCAAAAGCGCATACGCTCCTCAGCAATCGATACATTTTGGATAAACAGCTCTAATAGGTCTAAATCATCTGCAACCAACACACGCTTGTATTTAAGGCAGAGCAGCATTTTGTGTTTGTCATCGCTGTTACAACTGAGCAAAATTTTATTTTGCTCGCGATCGCAGGTGAGGATTTTCTCACCCTCAAGCCACTTATTGAGCACATCAGCCGAGAGCACTGCTGCAGCACTTTCACCTACTTGGTGCTCAAACGCTCCAATTGCGGCGACAATACTGACATCCTCGACCTCCTGACATCCGGACGTTGCACTGACTAAAACGGCATCAGCATCGATGTAAAGCAAGGAGCTAATTTGTTGTAACACACCACCGGAGAACTCTTTAACGTATCGCTTTTTGAACAAGCCGGCAGAGGCGCTGATTACTTTCTTAATGCCCGTACTGTGGTTTGACAGCGCCAGCACATCGCGATATGAACGCAACCCTGATATGACACAAGAAAAGAGCTTCTGCGCGGTAAGCTCCGTCTTGTTTTTGTAATCGTAGATATCGTAGTTGAGGATCACATCTTTTTCAGGCGCCTGGCCTGGCTGGCCTGTGCGCAAAACAATACGGATCAACTTGTTGCCAAGTTCTTGACGTATCCACTGCGCAACCTCAAGCCCTGCAGAGTCAGTTTCCATAACAACATCGAGAATAACCAAAGCAATATCTTGGCGCTCGGTCAGGATATCGCGCGCCTGTGCAGCATTGTAGGCAGAGATAAAATTGAAGCGTTTGCCCTCGAAAGACTCATCTTCCAGTGCAAAGCAAGTGACAGAGTGAACAGCAGGCTCATCATCTACGATTAAAATGTTCCAAACATCTTGTGCAGAATCTAACGCTTTTGGGTCTTTATCGTCATCAGAGAGCAAAAAGTCATACATGTATTATCGCCTTAAGCGAAAAGAGCCGATTGATATGCGATGCAAAAACACCAAACCGCAAACGATTTCTTCAATGGACTACCTTGTTTATTTCTCGCATAAAAATCTTAGTGGATAATCTTGATAATACACGTAATCAAAGAGACTCAAACAGTGGCTATATCAATTATTAGACTTATTCTTACACTTAGCTTTAAGCCTTTAAAACTTTAGCTAAAACTGTGACACCAAAACAAAACCAAAATATATATGCATTTATTTTTTGTTAATATTTAATTAACAATTTATACATACAGTATAGCCGCTGATAAATTAACCTAAACCAACTACTCAACACTCTCCAGCTCATCCACAGGCTTGGGCCAGGCGGTAATAATCGCTTTCACTAAAGTTGCTAGAGGAATCGCGAAAAACACCCCCCAAAAACCCCACAGCGTTCCAAAGATTAGCACTGCTACTATGATAGAGATGGGATGCAAATTAACCGCTTCGGAAAACAACAGTGGCACCAGCACATTGCCATCGAGCGCTTGAATAACCGCGTAAACCGCCATGAGGTAGAAAAACTCGTTGGCCCCACCCCATTGGAAGAAACCAATAATAGCAACTGGCAAAGTGACTAAAGCAGCACCGATGTAGGGGATGAGTACTGACAAGCCCACCATAATACCCAGCAGAGCCGCATAGTTAATCCCTAAAAAGGCAAAACAGATATAAGTGACGAACCCCACGATAAAGATTTCGACGACCTTACCGCGAATATAATTGGCGATCTGCTGATCCATTTCTCGCCACACTTGCGACATCATCGCTCGCTTACGCGGTAAAACTGCAGTCCAACTGTCGACCAACTTACGCCCATCTTTGAGAAAGAAAAACACAAGAATCGGCACCAACACGAAGTAAATCAACAGGGCGACAATCGTACCTAAAGAGTTTAATGAGTAGGTTAACACCCACTGCCCTAAGCTCGTCAGCTCACGTGTTGCCACGCCCATCACTTGGCGAATTTGATCCTCTGTCACTATCCCTGGGTAATGCTCTGGCAGCACTAACAACCCAGCTTGCACCTGCTGAAACATGCGCGGTAATTCGGTAAAGAGATTTGCCAACTGGGTCCAGGCGAGCGGGATAACAACCAGCGAGAGGGCCAATAACGCACTGAGGAACGCCGTAAAGACAGCAGTTACAGCGGCGAGGTGGGGCACTCCGCGCTGGCACAACTTTGTCACACCACCCTGCATCAAAAATGCCAAAATCAAACCGGCGAAGACCGGGGCTAACGGCTGCCCTAGCGTCAAAATAATAAGCAGGAAGGTTGCCATTAAAACAAATAGAAATAGCGCTTCTTCATTGGAGAAATAGCGTTCAATCCACTTTGAAAAAATTCTTTTCATTTTACATCCTAAACTATTAGGAGGTAGCGAAACTCTCCGCTAACCCTTTTGAATCAAATAACCGTATACACCGTCGACGCAGTACTCCTCGAGCATCTGGTGCTCTGAGTGATTTACAAACGCGTTAAAGTCGCGCTGAGAGCCCGCATCCGTGGCTTCAATTTTAAGTACCTGCCCAGGCTCCAAATAACGCAGCGCCTGCTTCATCTTCAGCAGCGGCATGGGGCAGTTTAACTCGGTAGCATCTAGATACTGATCAAACGGTAGGTTCTGCATGTACTTCTCTAATGACATCAAAAAATCAAACGCATGATGCCATGCAAGCGCAACAGATGACAGTGCTGTTTCATCTCTACACGCCTAATGCGCCGCAAACCGGCACGGGGTAACTTTTAGGGAACTTGGTGAATACCCACTGCCTAACAGTGTGCCTAAAAAACATATGGATACACCGGGGTGTTGCATTTATACGCACTTGCCTGTTCCAATACTCGCTCACCGATGCGATAGATACCACCTGAGGATAAGTGATAGCTCATGGGTTTGAAAACAACACTGCTCTACGCTGCCGCCATAGTGTGCAGCGGCCAACTGGCCCAGGCCAATAACTTGCCGACTCTGGGTAACAGCAGCTCTTCGGTCATAACGTTTGATACTGAGCACAGCCTAGGCCAGGGTATTATCCGCCAGATTCGCGGCTCTAACACGCTTTTGGACGACCCTATCGTCGAAGGCTATCTGACCGACTTAGTCTGGGATCTCGTCCCTAGCAGCCAGCTGCAGGACAGACGTCTCTCCCTGGCCTTTATCGAAAACAACAGCATTAATGCCTTCGCAGCCCCCGGTGGCGTGCTTGGCCTCAATACAGGATTAATCTTAGCGGCTAAGCGTGAGGATGAAGTAGCTTCGGTCATAAGTCACGAACTGGCCCACCTCTCTCAGCGCCACTTTGCCAACTTACTCGCTCGCAACAAAGCCAACGCCCCGCTGACCATCGCCACGTTACTGGGTGGGTTGCTGGCCTCTGCGGCAAACCCTCAAGCCGGTTCTGCAGTGCTTATCGGCGGCATCGCCAAACAGCAGAGCTCTGCCCTGGCATTCAGCAGACGCAATGAACAAGAAGCCGATCGCATTGGCATGCAAAACCTCGTGCGCGCCGGATACGACCCCAATGCCATGCCCCGTATGTTTGAGCGTCTACTTGAGCGCCAGAGACTCCAAGGCTCTGCACCGCCGGAGTTTCTGTTGACTCACCCAACCTCGATTTCACGAATCGCCGATGCCAAAAACCGTGCCGTCAAGCTCGGCTATGGGCGCAAAGCGAAAGACACGCTAGAGTTCAAAATCGTCAAGGCGCGCCTAGACGCCTCTCAGCACACTAACCCACTCACCGCGCTGGCAACATTTAAAGCACGCTTCAACAGCGATCCCAGTGCAATCAACCGCTATTCTCTAGCGATGGCTCAACTGGCAGCAAGCCGCCCAACAGGCGCTGTAAAACTTATCCAGGGCCTGCCTGCTAATTGGCGCAAACATCTCTACATTCGCCTGAGCCTCGCGCAAGCTCACGAGCGCGCCGGCAACGACCAAAGCGCCCACCAATTACTGGTTAAGCTGCAGAAAAACTACCCGAGTAATCTTGCCGTGGAGCGAAGCCTGGCCAAATTTTTATTTGAGCAACAGCGTTACACCGATGCAATCGAAGTACTCCAGGACATCCTCAGTTATGCCGAAGAAGACACAGCCGCTTGGTATTACTTAGCAGAGGCTTACGGAAAGCTCGGCGAGCGCCACCTCACTCACCGCGCCCGTATCAACTATTTTTTACTGCGCGGGCAAGTTGCATCTGCGCGACGACAGTTAACCTTTGCGCGCCGTGAGCGTTCTGTTCAATCCGATGACCTTTACCAATTAGATCAGCTAGAGCTAGAGCTGACGCGCGTTGAGCGCTACCTCAACACTCGCTACTAGCCACTGATTCACATCGCGGTCGTTGACTACCACAGAGCACTAAAGCGGATCACTACCGCAAATGGGGCTGGATTTACAGCCCTTTTTGTGAGAAGATTGGCGCCGCTAAATATGTGGAATATAACAGTTTAATTGCGTTCTCTAGTGTTACCTTCCAGCCTTTGCATGACACCTTCTCGCGACAAGTTCGCCCAGGCGAGCGCTGCATCGAAGAAGGCTGCAATCGCAATCAGCTCTCATCACTGCTGTATCACCACACGCTAGCCTATCGCGCGATTCTTCTAACAGGTTAGCCTGTCACTTCAGCACTGCAGATACGCCGTGCCAACACTGTCGCGCAAACTCATACGACAACACCACAAAGGAGAAAGAATGTATACCTTGATCAGCATTTTGGGCGCCGTTTCACTGTTGCTTTTTGGCATGGAAATGGTTAAGCAAGGTATTATTAAAGCATTCAACAACGACCTAAAGCGCATCATTACTCGCTTCACACGCAGCAAGGCCTCTGCCTTCACCGTGGGTCTTGGTATCACGTCGGTACTGCAGAGCAGCACAGCCACCGCACTGCTTATTTCCTCTTTTGCAAGTCGCAGCCTGATCGCCGGTGCGCCCGCACTCGCGGTGATGCTGGGCGCCGATATCGGCACCACCTTAGTCGCCCAAGTCCTCTCCTTTGATTTGAGCTGGTTATCGCCTGCGCTGATCGTCTTTGGTTTAATTTCTCAGCGGCGCGCCAAAACCGAGGTCATCTCAAGCGTCGGTACAGCGCTCATCGGTTTAGGCTTAATGTTGTTATCGCTTAAGCTCATCGGCTCATCGACGGGACCACTGCGCGAAGCTGCCGTTTTACAAGAGCTGTTTCACGCACTGGAAGATGAACGCCTGCTCGCCCTGCTATTAATCGTCTTACTTACCTATATCAGTCACTCCAGTATTGCGATGATCCTCCTGATCATGTCGCTTGCAGGTAGCGGTATCATCTCGCCAGAACTCGGCTTAGTCTTAGTACTGGGCGCTAATGTTGGCGGCACTATTCCCGCAGTCGTTGCCACGCTAGGCAAAGGTGCGCAGGCACTTCGCATTACGTTGAGCAACTGTTGCTTTAAAGTCATCTCCTGTATTGTCGTCTTGCCTTTTGTCGATATTATTTCAGGCTTACTTGATCAGTATGCCTCAGCAGAAGTGTCGCGCCATATCGTCGATTTCCACACTATTTTTAATATTGCAGTCGCGTGTGTTTTTCTGCCGCTCACCGGCCAGGCCTACACGCTGATCAAGCGCTTTATTCCGGACCCTGTCAAAGAGGTCAATCTCTCGGAATCGCGCTACCTCAATGAGAAGCTCCTCACAACACCTTCTATGGCGCTTGATTGCGTGCTGCGTGAAACCATGCACATGGCAGAAGTGGTCTACACTATGATCAGTAATTGCCTTCCAGCGCTCACCTCCGACAGCTCTAAACCGAGTGTTGAGCTGATGAAAATGGAGAAATCAGTAGACCGGTTGCACAATGAAATTGCCCGCTATGTCACTAAACTTGGTCGCCAAGACCTAAAACATGAGCAGCTCTCACAGACCAACCGCATCCTCGCTTACTCTCTCAATCTCGAGCACTCCGCCGATATTACGGAAAATATCGCCGATATGACGAAGAAGAAGGTCAAGGATAAGCTCAGTCTATCCGATGACGGCCTGGCAGATATCGTTACTATTCACGAGACAGTATTGAATAACTTCCATTTGGCGATGCAGATTTTTTCAACCCAAGATATAGATCTCGTTCATCAACTCCTGGACGGAAAGCGCCAAGTCAAAAAACTGACCGAGCAAGCTAACCAGCAGCATTTGGAGCGACTTCGCGAAGGGCGCGGTGACAACAACACACTGCACTTAGATATCATCCGCGAGTTAAACCGGATAAACTGGCACATCAGCGGCGTCGCCTATCCTGTACTTGAGATGGAGCGCAACAAAGATCTCGTAGAGGATGCTGTCGCCAAATAGGGCGATTGACGTCAATAAACGCGCCTACGGGCGCACTTTTTATAGAGCAACATGGCAAATTTTGATCAACTGGGACTGTGTTCCGAACTTATCTTTAGCTTAGAGCAGCAGGGCTACACCCGCGCGACCGCAATTCAGGCCGAGGCAATCCCCGCTGTTTTAGAGGGGCGCGATATCATTGCACAAGCGCAGACAGGCACCGGTAAAACAGCCAGTTTCGCACTGCCCATGATTGAGCGACTCAAGCCCAACGACAACACCGATTACTACCCCATTAGAGGCTTAGTGCTCTGCCCGACACGAGAGCTGGCAATTCAAGTCGCCGAGAAAACCCTGAGCTATGGTGAACACTTAGGGATGCGTGTCATTTCTATTTACGGCGGTGTGCGCTTTGACAACCAATTGCGCAAAATGAAACGCGGGGCCGATATTTTAGTCGCCACTCCCGGGCGTTTGCTCGAAATGCTACTGCAGAAGAAGATCTCGCTCAGCGAGCTGCAAATGCTGGTATTCGATGAAGCCGATCGCATGCTCGATTTAGGCTTTATTCACGATATCGACAAAATCTTGAGTTTCGCCCCCAAACAGCGCCAGACACTTTTATTTTCAGCCACATACACTCAGAGTGTTGAACACTGGGCGCAACGCGTGCTCAACAACCCGCAAAAGATCAGCGTTGCGCCAAGCAATAGTACCGCTAAGAACATCCAGCAATCTGCGTACAAAATAGACCACGGCCAAAAACAGGCGCTCTTAAACGAACTCGTACAGCAGGGTGATTGGCGACAGACAATCATTTTCACGCGCACTAAGCGCCGCGCCGACAACGTGGCCAACAGCCTGAGCGAAGCTGGGTTCGATGCCAAATCAATCCACGGCGATAAGCTACAAAAAGAGCGCAGCGCTATTTTAAGCGCTTTTTCACAGGGCAGCTTAAACCTACTGGTCGCAACCGATGTCGCCGCTCGCGGGCTCGACATTGAAGCACTGCCAAGGGTGGTCAATTTTGATATTCCCAACCAACCTGAAGCTTATGTCCACCGGATTGGCCGCACTGCACGCGCGGGGAAATCAGGGCAGGCTATTTCTTTTGTCGCACCGGATGAGCGCGAGTTTTTGATGCTAATAGAGCAGTTAATTGCTAAGCGTATCCAATTCCACAAGCTCCCCCCCCTCTTTGATGGTCACAAAACGCAGTCAAATAAATCACGTACCTCAGGGAAAAAGAAAAAGACGGCGAACAAGCCAACATATCGCGCCCCAGCTTTAGAACAGCCTCAAAAGCCTGCGCTGCGCCGCTCTTTGATCCAAAAGACCAAGTAAGTGACAGACACACAAGGTTTCGCCAGCCTCCCTTGGTACGATACTCCAGGCCAACGTGCTCAGCTCGATCAGCTATGGCAGCTTATACGTGAGCAAATCAGCTCAGCGCAGCCTATTGCCGCGCAACTCAATCGCCACAGCGCACTCGAACAACAGTGGCGCAGCTCACAACTCGTACTCAGCCAATGCTGTGGACCAGATTTGTTCACATCCGCAGGTGCGCAACTTGAAGTATTGGCGCGCCCTATTTTTTCACACTTGGCCTGCACCCCTGGAGCCTATTTCAGCTATATCGTTCGCTGTCGCAACAACCGTCAACACACAGTCATCGCCGTCAATTCAATGAGCTCGCGCTCAGGCTGCAGCGCCGCTATAGATTGGTTAAAAAAACAACAAATCAACGACTACAGCCTCATTATTAGCGGCTCTCACCAGGCCAGCCTCGATATGCTGCGAGCGGGAACCGCTGATTTAGCGGCAATTGACGCCCACTCATGGGAAATTTTAGACACGGATGATATTGACATCATAGATCGCAGCGCCGAAGCACTCACGCCGCCCTTTGTCTACCACCCAGGTTGCGGCCTTTCGCAAGCGCATTTATTTGATGCACTGCAGCATGCCATTAACGTCGCGGGGAAAAGCGTAGGCATCAGTGGCATCATACGCTGTGATCGCCAGCATTATCACTGTATGAGACGCGTTGTTCACACCCTCGCAACGCCAAGTGATACACCTGAGTACTCAGATTTCGCACTACAGCCATATTAATAGCAAGACACTGGCCAGAATCAGCCCCATACCAATGTACTCGCGCCCCGCTATACGCTCTTGAAAAACTGCATAAGTAATACCGAGCGTCATCAAAATTTCAATTTGTCCCAAGGTTTTAACCAAGGCCGCATTTTGATAACTCATAGCGCTGAACCAACCAATTGAGCCAAGTGCACTCGTAGCACCGACAAACAAACACAGGCGCCAGTGCTTCACTAATAGCGACAGCTGCACACGCTGGTAACACCACACTAGTGCAAGGCAAATAAATGCTTGCACACTCACCATGTAGACGAGCGTCATAGCTGCATTACGCATCACTTCCCAACCTAGGCTTAGACTGGCTTCGCGCAGCCAAAGGGAAGTGAACGCAAAGGCGAGCCCGCTGAGCAAGCCGTAGCACACACTGTAGCAATCAAAACGTCGCACACTGTCACGCCAGGCAATCACCAGTACACCCAGCATACCCAGGCACACAGACATCCAGCCTATACCACTCAAACCAGCACCAAAGATAAAAGCCCCCAAGAGCGCTGTCAGTACAGCCTCAGTTTTTGCAAAGCAGCTACCTATCGCAAAGTTTCGCGAGTGCAACACTTTGACTAAACACACTGTCGCCACTATCTGAGCCAGCGCAGCTGCACTGGCATAGCTCACAAAATGCCAACGGCTTATGGCCTCAAGCGCATCAGTAGCCGGAGACTCAGAGAGCACGATAAAGTACAGCAGCGCAAACGGTAGTCCAAACACGTAGCGCGCTAATGTGGTCGCCAGCGGCGAAATAGACTGTGCCAGGGTCTTTTGCCCTGCCGTGCGCACCGCTTGCATGACAGCGGCAAATACAGTGAGAGCGATCCAAGCTTGCATAATACCTCCTGAAAAAGAGATAATTATCTGCCTCCGCGATAGGTGCGTAAAATGAATTATTTCTAAGCTATTCATTCCTAACAGGAATAGCTATTTATCGCTCTCAACGCGCCACAGACTAGGATCAACAGGTAACAAGCCAACGAACATGGCCAAAATTCGCGATAGAAAAAAGAAAATCATCCTCGCCGCTGCGTGTGAAGTGTTTGCCAAACAAGGTTATGCCGGCACGAAAATAGCTGACATTGCACAAAAAGCGGAACTGCCCAAGCCCAATATTTATTACTACTTCGAAAACAAAGAGATGCTCTATAGGCATGTGCTAGACAGTTTTATCCAACCACTGTTGCTGGCTTCTCTACCGTTTGATCGATACGATGATCCCGCTGTCGCCTTGAGCGACTACATCAAGATTAAAATAGAAATATCCAAGAACCACCCTTTCGCATCCAAGGTCTTCGCCAATGAAATCTTGCGCGGTGCCCCTCACTTACCACAGGACATTATCGAGCAGCTAACAGCGCAAACGAGTGCGGCCAAAGCGCGCTTGAACTACTGGATCGAACAGGGAAAAATGGATGCAATTGACCCCTTGCACTTACTGTTCACCTTGTGGGCTACCACCCAGACCTATGCAGACTTCGACTGGCAGATAAAACTGCATCACAACAGCGAAGAACTGAGCGACGACGTGTATGAACGCGCCACTGAATCGCTGATTAACTTAGTACTCAAAGGTTGTGGTATCAAAGCGAACAGTGCAGAATAGCCTTTCAACACACGGATGTTTAACGATCAATTACGCTAGCAAACAACATCTAATGACCGATCAAGAATTTACCGCAAAACTGAAATTACTCACCCTGGAACAGCTCACCCGTATCCAAGAAGAACTCCCCAAGCTAGTGCTGCGCAAGAAAGAGCGCATGCAGCAAAAGCTACAGCAGCAAGTCGCGCAAAAACAGCGCTCACTCAAGACTACCTCGGCTAATTTGAGTAAAGATGTGTCAAAGATGGCCGACGATCTCGGCCTAGATTTGTCAGGCTTGATGCGCGATATCGCAAGGCGCTGAATACAGCGCCCACGTAATTATGGATTGGCGACGCGGTAGAGTATTTTATCGTGGTAACCAGTAGTAACCCCAATAACTCCGCTAAGTTGACGGTTTAGTGACTCGCTGTTGCTATCGACTATCAGCGGCCGGCCTTCCAATTCGTTAATTTTCGTCTTGGTCGCCAACACTATGATGTTCTCACGGCCCACCCGCTCAAGCAGCTGTGTTGTCAATTGCTGATTACCGCGCCCGATAATGTGGCCTTGCCCACCGATAATCGTTATCACGATCTTTGTCGGTTCACCTTCTGTCAGAGCCAGTAACTCTGCACCGGTGCAATCGCTGGCCACCAGCTCTCCATTTTTCACGACGTCCACGCCTAATAACGTATTTGTCAGACCAAGCTCATCCATCACCGCCTTAACAGTGGTACCTGAGCCCAATACGTAATAGACGTCCTGTTCCATTTGCTCAACCACATCCGCCGCGATATCGGCAACAACTAGCTCTTCGATTTCGCGCCCAGAGCTCTTTACATTTTGCACGTAACGGTGCTCACTGGGCACTTGTAGTTCAGCGTAGTATTTTGCACGTACCCGCCCTGCTCTAAAGGCGTCTTCATCGATGTCGCGCACCTCTTGATTGGCCAACGTCAACATCTGACCATCAACTAAGAGTGCAATGATCTCACCGGCCGCTTTTGGCGTCACAGCGTAAACCCCCGAGTGGATCTTCACCCCGGCGGGAATCCCTAAGACACTCAAATGCTCAGGAGCTGCGTTGGCAATGTTGCGCGCCGTGCCATCACCCCCGGCAAACAGCAGCAAATCAACCCCTGCCTCGGTAAGCTCGGCCACCGCCCGCTCAGTATCCTGTGCCGTAGTGGCCCCGCTCTTGATGTCTCCAAACACCCTGACATCGAAGCCGAGTTCACGCGCGACCTGTTCTCCCATTTCATCGGGATAAGTGTAAATTTCAAGCGCTTTGCCAAGCAGTGGCTGCAACGCGAGTTTTGTCCGCTCAAGGGCCATCGGCACAGCACCGAGCGCCAGTGCAGCTTCGTGCTGACCATCACTCCCTTTCAGCGCTACACTGCCTCCTAACCCGGCAAGCGGATTGATTAACAGCCCTAATTTAAAGATCTTATGTTCACTCATCGATATATCCTAACTGTGTCAGCAACTGCTGATAGACGGCGGCAGCAATAATCACCTTGCTCTCATCTTCCGTCTCATAAAAGGTAAAACTGTGTTCGTACACACCGGGCGAAAGCAACTTAGCCTCCTTCAGCTGTGCCGAGATTAAAATGACTTGATCGACGCCGCTCACGCTTAAGCGTAGTGTGAGAAAAAACGCATCCCCTCGGCTACCCAGCGACACTGGCGACTGGGCCAGCAGCTGCGTACAGCTCAGTTCTGTGCACAGCAACATACTCGGGATGTCACAGTGCGCACTGTGAACTTGGCGCTCAATACCAACAGGGAGATTAAACAGCGCTTTCAGATGACGTGCGCGTCCCTGATAGTGTACTTGTTCAGGAACACTGACCAACCAGCCACTGAGCGGTGCTTTAACGACCTTCAACAGGCGTCCAGAAAAGCGGCAAACCCCGTGCTCAAGCGCTACATGCAGCTCGAGCTGGCAACCTTCAAGCCCGACTTTTCCCCGCGCATCGACCGGCTCACTCAACAGCAACGTCTGGTTGCTGGGTCGGCCCAACAGCTGTAGCTGATAACGCCGTTTAGGCGAGGCTAATGTAACCAGAGCGCGTGCGCCTATTGTTAGTGTCAGTGCCTCAAATGCGGTCTGTGCAGCTGCATCGCGCCGCGCGATGCGATTGCTCATATAAGGTTAAAACCAGCCGCACTTAAATCTTTGCGCGCTGCGCCTTGGTTCACCCTGACACTCAAGGCTGAAAACTCTCGCCTAACGGGATACTGTTTGCGCAACCGATCAAACGCCTCAGGTTGTGTTTCCAAGCCCAAAGTTGCACGCAAACGGCGATCATCTGCGTAAGGGTCGTACTGCAGAGACATCAGCGATAGAACGTCGCAGTCAACATCAATATCGACTCCCTTAATGGCCGGGGACGGTAAAAAATCTTCCAATTGCTGCTTCAAGGTAAAACCCAACTGTTTTGCCATCGCTTGTTTTAGCATGAAACTGCCACGTAATTTCCCCTCCAGTGAATAACCGGCGATATGCGGTGTCGCAATACTCACAAGCGCTGCAAGTTCAAGGTCGACACTTGGCTCATGTTCCCACACATCAAGTACAGCCCTGACGTCTCGACGCTGTTGTAGAAAGGCTTTTAATTCCTCACCGGCGATCACTGGGCCACGTCCAGCATTGAGTAAGATAGCGCCAGGTTTTAGCAAATCTAGCTGCGCCCGTCCGATCAAGTGGTAGCTAGGCGCGAGGCCCTCTTTAGTGAGCGGTGTGTGTAAACAGACAATATCCGCCTGGGTTAACGCCTGGGTTAAGGAAATAAAACCCTCTTCGCGCTCGGCCCTTAAAGGGTCGTTCTTCAACACTTTTACACCCATGGCCTCTAACCGAGCGACTAGGCGGCTGCCGACATTACCGACACCGACAACAGCCACTGTTTTATCCAGCAAATGTTCACCTGTTTGCTGTAGAAGTTGACTTAAACAACACAAGTCGTAATCCACCACCGCATCGGCATTACACCCGGGAGCACTGGCAAAGGGTATCCCCTGGCTGGCTAACCATTGGGTATCGACATGGTCTGTGCCTATTGTGGCACTGCCGACAAACTTTAGCTGACTCTCGCCGAGTAACTGCGCATTGACAGCAGTGACTGAGCGGACCAGGAGCACATCAGCGCCTGAGATATCCGCAGGGCTCATTGTACGTCCTGGCACGGCAATCACTTCACCCAAATCGGCAAACATACGCTGTGCCTGGGGAATATTTTCATCGACCACTATTTTCAAGTTCACCTCTTCTCCTCACTCTGCTCTGACAGGTCGCGGTGCACCTTGATCATCAATCGCGACGAAAGTAAAAATACCCTCTGTGACCTTCACTAAATGGTCACTGTGGTGACGCTCGACCCAGACCTCAACTTTCACAGCGATAGACGTATTACCCAAGCGGTGCTGCTCACAGTAGCAACTAACGTGATCGCCGATAAAAATAGGTTTGTGGAAGGTCATTGCATCTACGGCAACCGTCGCTACTCTCCCGCGTGCTGCTTTAGCGGCAAAAGCGCCACTGGCTAAATCCATTTGCGACATAATCCAACCACCAAAGATATCACCGTCTGGGTTGGCATTTGCCGGCATAGCGATCGCCCTGAGGGCTGGTATTTGATCAGGCGCTTTGGCGTGCATAAAATCGATTTTCCAAAGATATAGCGATGTCATTAAAGCGCCGATTGTAACACCTGCCCGTGCCGTCGTCGCATGCTAAGCAAAAAAAGCAGCGCACTCAAAGACAGGAGTGACAAGTGAGATAATCTCGCTTTTTTACCTTTGCGCCGCAAGCTGAAAAAGACTAGAGTAAGCGCAAAAAAATAGAGGATAAACAATGCACACCAACCCCGTACTGGTCGATGTAAAACGCAATGGCGTCGTCGAATCTCAGCACCGCGGCTCGGCTGTAGTCAGCGATGCCGACGGCAACATTATCTTCTCCATCGGTGACTGGGAGAGAAACTTTTACCCGCGTTCTGCCATTAAACCGCTGCAGGCTATCCCCATCATTGAATCTGGCGCCGGTGAGGCATACTCTCTCAGCGATGCTGAAATTTCACTGGCCTGTGCCTCGCACAACAGCGAGGACATACACGTCAATACTGTCGACAAATGGCTGGCGCGGCTCGCCCTTAGCGAATCCGACTTGGAGTGCGGTGCAGAGCTACCTCTCTATAAGAAAGCGGCGCACAAGATGATTGCCAATGGCGAATCTCCCAACAAGATGCACCACAACTGCTCCGGCAAACACAGCGGCATGTTGACCTTAGCACGTCATTTGCTGCCCGATGTGAAGGGCTACAGCTTACATGAAAATGTGATACAGCAAATTTGGATGAAAACGCTCTCAGACTTGATTGCTATGGACGTCTCTACAATGCACTGGGAGCGCGATGGTTGCGGCCTGCCAGCGATTTACATGCCAATGCACAAACTTGCACTGGCATTCGCTCAATTTAGCAAGCCCGAGCGGCAGCCCGGTGCACGTGGCAGGGCAATGACAACTATCATCAATGCTATTGCAAAACATCCAGAAATGATCGCTGGCTCAGAGCGCTGCTGCAGTGCCGTGATCAGCGAAACAAAAGGACGCGCGATAGTTAAAACAGGCGCCGAAGCATCATTCGCCGGAGTTATTCCCCACCTTGGCTACGGTTTTGTACTTAAGATAGATGAGAGTATTGACCCAACAGGCCTACCTGATGGAAATGTTCTGACCACAGATGATAATGAAATAGCTGTGAATATGGCTCCTGGTAAGTCAGATATAAAAAACAATTTTGGGTATAAGTTCCCTGGAAGTGTCGCAGGCACATTGTTCCACGACAAAGATGGATTGTCAGATAACACTGTAGATGGAGAGGTGATTAATACTCCGAATGGGGTAGTGCTTTATGCTCATCTGATAGACGGCTCTGATAAAGTAGTACAGTCTGTACCAATTAGTGTTGACGGCACATACAACTTCATTAATGTGGCTCCAGGTGATTATACAGTAGAAGTTTCAACAGAAGAAGGAACACGTGGTTTGACGGCTCCAG